>JBEBUE010000342.1:0-3670 GCA_040393485.1 Herminiimonas sp. | reverse complement strand
GCAGCAATGCACATGATGATGCCGATGCGGAACGGGAAGTAACCGGACTTCGGTCCGGCACTCCCCCAGCCTGCGCCCCGGTGGTAGCTGTCCCAGATCAGCAAACCACCGGCAATCATGAATGCCAGGGCGCAGGCGAACTCCGCCACACCGTGCTTGACTAAGACACGGTCTTCTTTTTGATTGCTATCCATGTTGCTGCTCCGTTTATTTGCCAGCGGCCAGGAAGCCCGCTTTTTTCAGCAAGTCGTAGTGCATGTCGGCATCGGTTTGCAGGAATTTTTGCAGCGCAGGGCCGGTCATGAATGCGTCCTTGAAAGCGTTGCGATTGGAGAATTCTTTCCACTCCGGTGTCGCCACGATCTTTTTCATTTGATCGACGTAGTAAGCGACCTGGTCAGGCTTGACGCCGGATGGCAGGAACACGCTGCGTTGCATCAGGTAGGTAACGTTGAGGCCTTGGGATTTGCAGGTAGGAATGCTGGACCAGGATTCGGTCGTTGTAACTTTCTCGGTTTGTGCCATCGGCTTGTCGTCGAATACGCACAAAGGGCGCAGCTGGCCGGCACGCCACTGCGATACTGCTTCTACCGGATTGTTAACCGAGACGTCGATGTGATTGCCGACCAGCTGGGTTGCAACGTCACCGCCGCCTTTGTATGGAATGTAGTTGAACTTCACACCTGCCGCTTGTTCAACAGCTGCAAACAGCAGATTGTCTTCACGCTTGGAGCCTGCGCCACCGGCGCGGATCTGACCTGGCTGCGCTTTTGCGGCGGCCAGCAATTCAGCTGCGGTTTTGTACGGCGATGCTGCATTTACCCACAGGACGAATTCATCCATCACCAGATTGGCGACCGGTGTCATGTCTTTCCATGAGAACGGAACATCTGCCGTCAGCGGCAACATATACATGTGCGATGCGGAGATCAGGATCTTGTGCGGATTGCCCGGCGAGGTTTTGAGATCGATGAAACCTTCTGCACCACCGGCACCACCTTTAGGCGTCACGATGTACGGTTTTTTTGCCAGGTTGTGCTTAACCACGATGCTAGACATCAGGCGTGCCATTTGATCAGTTCCGCTGCCGCTGCCGGATGGCAACACCATTTCCACTGCTTTGCTTGGTTCCCACGCGTACACCGGGCTGCACAGCATAGTAGCGGCGACGACCGATAGCGACGCGCGCGCGACGTTGAGGCGATTAAACATTTTTGTCTCCTAAGTTTTTTCAACTTCGTTTTTAGCCGCGCAAACTCGTGATGCACGGTCTGGTTGGTGGCACTTTTTTGCGCCTGATTGATATATTCTTCTCATATATTAGTTGTGTCAATCAGTTTTGCAGAATTTTTTATTTTATTGACGCGCACGCAAAATACGACAAGTATCTGGATTGCGATGCAGCATCGCCGAACACCTCTCGGCGCGCCACATCGGCACCGGGTATAGCTGTCCTGCCGGAGTTGTTTACAACAGACAACAGGGGGCGGGGATTGCGCAGGCGCCGGGCAAAGATTACGGACAGCCGCCGGCGGCGACTTCCAGCAGGGTAAAAACAGGGTGATAAGAGACTTCAGACACAGAGGAAGAACACAGGGAATAAGCGCGCCGTCATAGTTAACTCAAGGCAACAACAAACGATCAACACCAAATAAATCGCACCAAGAAATATTTGTGATATCTTAGATGCACATAAATAATATATAAATCGTTTCGAGACCCCCAACAAACCCCGGAGGAGACTATGAAAAAGCCCGCTTCATCAGTTGAAGTTTCACCAGTTCTGACATCTATCAAAAGACGTACTGTCCTTAAAGCTGCAGGTGCCGGTATCGCAACCGGTTTACTTGGCATGCCGGCCTTCGCGCAAAACAAACCTTTGCGCATCGGCGTGATCGCACCACGTGGCGGCGTCGCCGGCACTATCGGTGAATGCGGCTTGCGCGGCGTTGAGTGGACCACTGCCCGCATCAATGCGGCTGGCGGCATCGGCGGTCGCAAGGTTGAGCTGGTGATCCAGGAAGAGACCTCGCCGAAAGACACCATCGATCGTTTCCGCAAACTGGTACTGCAGGAAAAAGTCGATTGCGTGCAAGGTATCGTGTCATCCGGCGTGAGCCTGGCACTGGCACCGGCTGCCGAAGATTCGCGTACCCCGACCATCTTCTGGGATGGCACGACGCAGGACGGCGTGAAAGAAACCATGCCGAAGCCAAAGTACGTTTTCCGCAGCACTGATAATGAGTGCGAAGCGGTGATGGCATCACTGCTGGCGATCAAACACTTCAAAGGCAAGTTCAAACGCATCGCCTGCGTCAATCCTGATTACTCGTATGGCCGCAATACCTGGACTGCTTTCCAGGCACTGCTGAAAAAGTACGGCATCGAACACGAAGTCGTGTCCGAACAATGGTCGAAGATCGGCAATCTGGACCTGACTTCCAACGTCGCTGCATTGAAAGCCGCCAAGCCGGACCTGATTTTCTCTTCACTGCTGTTCGCCGATTTGCCGGTCTTCATGAAGCAGGCGCACAACGCCGGCTTGACCGAAGGTACCCGCTTCGTACTACCGGCAGCAGGCTGGCAACACACCGCCATGAAAAAAGAGTTCACACCGGAAGGCATCGTGTGGGGTCATAACACGATGTACTTCGATGATCCGAAGGCATCCGCGACGCAAAAAGAATTCGTCAAATGGTATGCCGACAAGTACAAGGACTATCCGCACTGGGAAGCGGATCGCGCCTACTTCTCGATGATGGTCTACAAGGCCGGTGTCGAAAAAGCGCTGGCTGCCAAAAAATCATGGCCAACGCCGGAAGAGATCTGCGCTGCCATGCCAGGCGTGACGGTAGAGTCCCTGGGCGGTAAGGGCGCAATGCGCGCTGACCATATCGCCAACCAGACCTTCCATCAGGGACTGTCGACCAACAAGAATAACTACGACTTCCCGACACTGGCATCGGTAGAAACGATGTATTCAGACCAATTGCAGAAGCCGACCGGTGCGGATTTCTGGGAATGGCTGAATACCGCAAACTTCAAGATCTAAGACCTGACTCAGAGGAGGAAACTTCCCCGCCCCGCACTATTGAACTGATCCGTTCTGTAGTACAGGGCAGGGAGGGGTGTATCTATGGCAGCGTACTTCAATATCCTTTTAGCCGGTGTATTCCAGGCAGCTGTATTGTTCCTGGTGGCATCCGGCCTGCAATTAATCTTCGGCGTACAGCGCATCGTCAACCTGGCGTGCGGTTCGATCTATGCGCTTGGCGCGTACTTCGGTATCTTCGTCACCTCGTGGGCGCTCAGCAAAGGCTTGCCGGTTTATATGTTTCCACTGGTATTGCTAGCGTCCGGCATCGTCATCGGCCTGATCGGCATTCCGCTGGAACGACTGATACGCACTATCTATAACCGCCCCGAATCATTCCAGCTGCTGCTCACCTTTGCAGTGATGCTGATGTTCCAGGATATCTTGCGTTACTTCTGGGGTGCAGATCCACAGCAGTTGCCCAATGTATCGATGACCTTCGGCACCATCTCGGCACTCGGCGTCAGCATGCCGACCTATAACGTGATGGTGATCGTGGTAGCGATCATATTGGCGATCGGCATGGCCTACTTCCTCGGCAAGACACGCACCGGCAAAATCCTGCGTGCCACTGCA
>JBEBUE010000341.1:0-3699 GCA_040393485.1 Herminiimonas sp. | reverse complement strand
ATCCAGGTTGGCGGTCGGTTCATCCAGCAGCAGCAACTTGGGTGACAGCACACGCGCACGCGCCAGCGCTACACGCTGCTTCTCACCACCCGAGAGGAAATTGGGTATGCTGGCCCGCAAGTGCGCAATACCAGCCCATGCAATCGCTTCCTCGACTTTTTCTGCGACGATCTTCTTTGGCACACCCCGCACAGATAAGCCGTAACCGATATTCTCTTCGACACTGGTGGAAAACATCACTGGATGCTGATGCACATACACGATCGCATCGCGCATCAGTTGCGGATACGGCGTCAATTGCACCGCCTCGCCCTGGAATTTCACCTCTGCCGTATCAGCCGATTCCAGCCCGGCCAGTATGCGCATCAGCGTGCTCTTACCCGAGCCGTTGGAACCAGTCAGCACATAAGCCTGCGCCTGTGCAATCGACAAGTCTTGAATATCGAGCAGGCGGCGCTGGTGAAAGCTCTTTTGCAAACGCTGGATAGATAAAAGTGTATCCATTACATATTCCTCGCTGGTCGCGTATCACCCTGCAACAACATCATCGCGGCATTGATCAACAAGGCGAAGGCGATCAGGACGATGCCCAGCGCGATGCCCTGCGCAAACTCGCCTTTGCTGGTTTCCAGCGCAATCGCAGTCGTAATCGTGCGCGTTTCACCGGCGATATTCCCGCCGACCATCATCGCGCAACCGACTTCCGAAATCACCCGCCCGAAACCGTTGATAACAGCCGCCATCACGCCGAACCTGACTTCATGCAGCACGGTCAGCATCACCCGCCAGCGCGAAGCACCGTGCACGATCGCGGTTTCCGCCAGACGCGGATCAGCTGCCTGCACTGCCGACAAGGTGAAGGCTATGAGTACCGGCAACACAATGAGGACCTGACCCAGGATGATGCTCGATTGCGTAAACAACCATTGCAAGGACCCCATAGGTCCCTGCCGCGATAACATCAGGTATAACAACAAGCCCACCAATACTGTAGGCAGGGACAAGGCAGCCTGCGCAATCCAGATCACGATGCGACGACCGATGAATTCACGGGTCGCAATCAGGTAACCAATCAGCACGGCGATAGGCGTTGCGATCAGCAAGCCGATGATGGAAGTTTTGAGCGAGATCCAGATGATGCGCCACAGCACAGCATCGCCCGAAAAGAGCAAGCCAAAGGCAGCCTGGGTAGCGTCTATAAGGGACATAAGGAGACTAGATGCGACTGAAACGCCGCTAATTCATTTTTGTAGCCGCAATTCTAACCCAGCCGCCGGCATGTACCGACATAATGCAATTGCAGGCAAATAGAAATGGATCAGGCAACGCGCAGCGAGCTATCCAGCAAATGTGGTTCGTATATCATGCGTTCCTTGCCAGTGACCAGCAGAAAGTGTTTGCCGGTGCAGCGCGCCAGCAAAGTCATATTCACTTTCTCGGCGACCAGATGTCCCATCTGCGTGGTACCGGAGCGGGAAATTAGAAACGGCATGCCCATCTGCGCGCCCTTGATCACCATCTCGGAAGTCAGGCGACCGGTCGTATAGAACACCTTATCGGCACCGCTGATATTTTCGAGCCACATGATCCCGGCTATTGAATCGACTGCATTATGACGGCCGACATCTTCGATGAAGTATTCCAGCTCGCCTTCAGCCGTAAACAAACCGCAGCCATGTACCGAGCCGGCCTTGGCATAGACCGAATCCTGGGTACGTATAGTGTTGACGATTTTGTAGAGCGTCGATTGCTTAAGTCGCGCATCGGTCGGCAGCACTATGCTATCGATTTCATCCATCAGGCCGCCAAACATGGTGCCCTGACCGCAGCCTGTAGTCACAACGCGCTTGGCCGTGCGCTCTTCAATATTCGCGATACCGTCACGGGTGGTGACATAGACTGAGTGCTGATTCCAATCCACATGCACAGAAACGATTTCTTCTATCGACTGCACCAGCCGCTGGTTACGCAGATAGCCCAGCGTCAATGCTTCCGGTGCGGCACCCAGCGTCATCAGCGTCACCAGCTCGCGCTGATCCACGTACACCGTCAACGGGCGCTCGGCAGGAATCTCCAGCGGCGCAGTCCGTGCGGTCTCGTCGATCGCATTGACTGCATACGTCAACTTGACCGGTGTACTGGAAAATTCGGGGCGATACGACATGGCGGTAACTCATCTTGGACAGGGCAAAAGGCCGCTGTTCCATTATCGGGATCATACAAAATATGATGCGCTAAGGTGTGGAATAGCAAATAGTCGGTTCGACTACCCGGTATTCGGTGCTGCAGGTGGGATTATAGCGGTATGTGCGCCATCAGGCTGTTTTCAGCAGACAACGCGCATACGCCGGGGCTGGCGTATGCGGCAGAAAGAGGTCGTGACCTCCTTTATTTCTTGGCCCCGGCAGCGGGTACCGGCTTGGAATCAGCCACGCCGACAGTGGATGTGGCGACTTGCAGTGCTACATAAGGACCAGGATTGGTACATGGCGGGACCGCAATATCCGGCTTGGGCTTGCCGGTACGTTTCAGATACTGGGCAGCCACTTTATTTTGCGATTCACACAACTGATAAGCGGCAACTTTATCCGACCAGCCTGCCTTGTTCTTGGCTTCAGCCGCTTTTGCCTTGGCTTCATCGCTCAGCGGCGGCAATTTGGCTGTAGCACTGGCCATGACCATGGTGCCGAGTAATGCGATCAGTATTTTTTTCATCTGCATATCTCCTTAAACAGCCTTGATCGGTGTGCCTGCTTTTTCCGGCGCATCGGACGTGCGCACGCGAGGAATCTTGCCGCTTTCTATATCGGCATACCAGAGGTCATGATGCTCTTTTGCCCAAGCATCATCGACATAACCGGTCTTCATCGCTTTGTACGCACCTTCCATCCCCAGCGTACCTATGTAGATATGTGCCAACGAAGCACTAAATACCAGCACCGCTGCCACCAGGTGGATCACGTGCGCAATCTGCATATTGCCTCGGGTGTAGAGGATGCCTGGCACCAGCATATCGAGCACGAAGCCGGAAGCGCTGACGATCAGGCCGAGGAATACCATACCACCCCAGAACCAGAGTTTTTCACCCGCGTTAAAGCGCCCTGCACTGGCATGACCGCGCGCACCGCCGAGGTTTTTCAGCCATTGCAAATCGCCTTTACCCGGGAAATTGTCTTTCACGAAGATCGCAAACATCACGATGAGTGATACGGTGAAGACCGGGCCGACAAAGTTATGTATGTTTTTACAGAGATAGGCGAGCCAACCAAATACCGTATGTCCGAATACCGGCAATACGATGTACTTGCCGAACAACATCAGCAAACCGGTGAACGCCAGCGTCAGGAAACTGATCGCCACTGTCCAGTGAGTAATGCGTTCAAGTGAAGTAAAGCGTTCTATCAGGCGACCGGTACGACCACTTTTCAGTTTGATGGTGCCAACTGCAAAGTAAAACCCGGTGATACCTAATACGGCAACGATAATCAGCCAGCCGCCATAGGTGGTCAACGGACCAGTGCGATACAAACGCCAGGCTTCACCTGCAGTCGTCGCACGCGCTTGTCCCGGGAACTGTGCCTTGGGCTGGATCAGCACACCGGCTTCAAGTGCCGGCAAGCTGGAGTAGTGCTCACCACCCTCCTTGACCTGCCGGTATACCGGAGCCAGGTTACCCGGTTGCACCTGCGTACGCTCCGC
>JBEBUE010000340.1:0-3711 GCA_040393485.1 Herminiimonas sp. | reverse complement strand
GAGCAGAGGATTGAAAATCCTTGTGTCGGTGGTTCGATTCCGCCCCGGGCCACCAAGAAAATCAAGCACTTAGCCCACCCTCTGCGGTGGGCTTTTTGCTTTCTGGCATTTGCGCGCCATGCACGCATTTTTTGTTTTTTCTGCGCCTCGCGCAAAAAATCACCGGAACAGAAAAATATTTTCCAGCCAGAAGCCGCCACGACAAAATATCGCTGCCTTCGGCACAAAGCTGAAGCACGTGATGACCAGCACGTTTGAATTGACCAATAGTGTTCGTGGCAAAGCACTCACGACACCACCTCGGCGCAATCGCCAGTCACCTCTGCATCAACACGTCGCATCTAATCGTCGCGATTGCAACCGCGCATTAAACATGCTGTCTTGCTGTCCGACAATTAACAATTGTTAATATGTAATCGACTTGCCATCTTTTTGATTTAGTATGGCTGGAGTGGGACGGACTCGCGCCCCATTTCGTGCTGACACTATGCAGGCACGACGGGCATGGTTTGCTATTTTCGGAGGGTGTGATGGGATTACTCGATCAACTGGCAGGACAGGTAATGGGGTCGCTCGGCGCGCAAAAGCAGGATCCGGTGGCGCAAGGCGATTTAATCAATAGCATCATGGCGCTAGTAAATCAGGCGGGCGGAGTACAGGGCTTGCTGGAGAAGCTACAAAGCGGCGGCCTGGCTGAACAGGTCGCGTCGTGGATAGGCACAGGCGAAAACCAGCCCGTATCCGGCGATCAAATCAAGGACGCATTGGGTGCCGACAATCTCCAGCAAATCGCACAACAGGCAGGCCTGGCACCGGAGCATGCTTCTACCGGTCTCGCCCAGCTTTTGCCGCAAATCATCGATCAGCTCACGCCAAACGGACAGGTCCCGCAAGGCGACTTACTGGAGCAAGGCCTCGGTATGCTCAAAGGCAAATTTTTTGGCTAATTGATGCACACGACAGAATTTGTCGCGCAGCTCAATTCGCGTCAACTGAACAGGGTTTCAGGTCGTTGTAGTTCAGGCAGCATGGTTGTACCCATATCAAAACTAATAAATGTTTCCCTTACTTGAGAGGTTCCCATGAATAAAATTCTAGCGTTTCTCATCTCCGCCGCTTTCGCAGGTGCAGCATTTGCAGCAGATCCGGCACCCGCTGCCCCGGCCAAGGAAAAAACGGCGCAGCAAACTAAGATGACGACCTGCAACAAGGATGCCGAAGGTAAAAAGGGTGATGCTCGCAAAGCATTCATGAAAGAGTGCCTGAGCGGCAAACCAAAAGTCAGCGCAGCACAACAGGCTCAACGCGACAAAATGGCCAGCTGCAACACAGATGCCAAGGATATGAAGGGCGACGAGCGCAAGAAATTCATGAAAACCTGCCTCTCGAAGAAATAATCCCTGCCCCGTCTTATGACGGGCTCAGCAAAGACAATGGGCGGAACTGCGTGGCAGTTCCGCCCATTTTTATTTCAGCTCAATAAACGATTATTTAATCCGCCTACATGGCAAACAGGATTTCGAGGAAGGTAACGGTTCCCAGCGTCACGAGCGGGGCACCGACGACAAAGGCGGCAATCGGAGCTAGATCGCCATCAGCGTCAACTTTTTTAACGGCCGTATGAACAACGTCGGGTAGGTGAAAATCAGTCAGTTTCATGATTGCCTCCGGTTGGTTCTCACGTTAACTTTCTCGGAACTGCACTTCCAGTATAGGAAATAAACTGACGGAAACAAGCCATTTTCCTCCCGGGAAACATTTACCGATCCGGAAAATGTGAATCCACTCAGTTCACAATGGCGTATAAGAATAAGACACATATTTTGCGTATGTCACAAAAAAACAGGGGCAAGCAAACTCCATTGATCGTCGCCTTATGCAATTTTTAGGTCCATTTTGCTAGAGTATCTAGGTAATTCACATCCGAAGCATGAGTCAGATAAAGACCGACATGATGCAAAAAAACCATAAATGTTGAGTCTGTGTGATCGTATTTTGTGAAATATTGTCACATCGCAATTCATGAAGACCCAGCGTGTGAATACTTTGTTAAATTAGAGCAACGAAATATAACTCGCTGTCCAAAGCGCCAAAAATATGCGAATTGCCGTACTCGATGATGACCGCAGCCAGACAGACTTAGTCTGTCAAGTGCTCAGTGCCGCCGGCCATTTCTGCCATCCGTTTCAAAGTGGCAAGGAATTGCTGAATCAATTGCGCCGCGAAAGCTTCGATATGTTGATTATCGACTGGCAGGTTCCGGACCTGAGCGGCGCCGACGTGTTGCGCTGGGCGCGCGAAAAGCTGCCGACCAACCTGCCCGTATTGTTCATGACCAGCCGCTCTGGCGAAGACGATATCGTTGCAGGCCTGGCAGCCGGTGCCGATGACTACATGATCAAACCGATCCGCCGCGGTGAGCTGCTGGCGCGTGTGCAGGCTTTGTTGCGCCGGGCTTATCCTAGCCAAAACCCGATCGAGCAGATCCAGTTCGGCAATTTCATTTTCGAAGCACGTACCGGCCGCCTGACCATGTCCGGCACACCGATAGAAGTAACGCAAAAGGAATTTGACCTGGCGCTACTGTTCTTCCGCAACCTGGGTCGCCCGCTATCGCGCGCCTATATTCTGGAAGCAGTATGGGCACGTGATGTAGAAATTCCGTCGAGAACCATGGATACCCATGTATCCAGAGTCCGGAGCAAGTTACAATTGCGTCCAGAACATGGTTTTCGGTTGGCTCCGGTGTATAGCTACGGCTACCGCCTGGAGCAAATGACAGGCTAGCGCACCAGGGTTGCGCGGAGAACAAGCATGCGCATTACCCTTCAAAAATTGATGTTGGTTCTGGCACTCGCGATAGGGCAAGCACCTGTCGTATGGGCTGCTGCATCCGCAGCCGTGCCAGGCAGCATCGCGGTTCAACCGTCAGGCATTACTTATTACGCCCAGGCCGGTGACACCCTGATGTCAATTGCGCAGCGCCTCACCACCAAAACCGGTAATTGGGTCGCACTCGGCACCATCAACCGCATCAATAAAGACAGCAATATTCCTATCGGCACCGGCATTGTCATCCCGACCGAATTACTGGCGGACGAGCCGACAGATGCGACCGTCATAGCACGTAACGGCACCATCACAGCGGCGACTATCGATGGCCGCAGCGTCACTATCGATATAGGCAGCAAAGTTGCCGAAGGCATGCGCATCACAACCGGTGCCAATAGCTTCCTGACTTTGTCGCTGGCAGACGAATCGCGCATTTCCATACCTTCAAACAGCAATGTGCTGCTCGCCAAATTACGTAAATCGCTCTACACCGGCAGCCCGCGTACGGAAGTGAAGTTATTGCGCGGCCGTGTCGTCTCACGCGTTTCCCCGCTCGATACCAACAAGGGGCGCTTTGAAGTTCGCACGCCCGCATCGGTCGCAGGTGTACGGGGCACATATTTCCGGGTTGGCATGAATGGCAACAAGGTAGCGACCGAAGTATTGGACGGCCATGTCGCAGTCGGCACCCTGCAAGCACCGGAAGCCCGCATGCTCGACAGCGTGAAGGGCAATATCATCACTGGCCATTCAGTTGGCCGCGCAGTCGATTTGTTACCAGCGCCACAATTGGCAAGCATGCCGTACCGCCAAAACGGCCACGCACAGTTCACTATCACGCCAGTCAAAGGTGCCCGCGCCTATCACGTACAACTGGCG
>JBEBUE010000339.1:0-3718 GCA_040393485.1 Herminiimonas sp. | reverse complement strand
TTTGTCGATGAAGTACGTGAAATCGGTTTGTCGCGCGGTGAGGGATCTGCATGAAATTCGCCTTCCCATCATTCTCCGGCGCAGCGGCTAAAAAAGCCGTGACCAGACTCGACCAGCGTTCGAAGATGATGGCTTACGACCAGCCTTTGGTTTGGGTGGTTGTGTTGTTGATGTTGTTTGGCATGGTGATGGTGTACTCGGCTTCGATTTCGCTGCCGGATTCGCCGAAGTATGCGCGTTATGACAATGCGCACTTTCTGACACGCCAGGCAATGTTCATCAGTGTGTCGCTGTTTGCTGGTTTGCTGGCTTTCCGCGTGCGCATAGAAACCTGGCAAAAGCTGGCGCCTTACCTGTTTGTGGCGACGCTTATTTTGCTGGTGCTGGTATTGGTGCCGGGCGTAGGTAAAGGCGTGAATGGCGCGCGTCGCTGGTTGTCGTTCAAAGTGTTCAACCTGCAACCGTCCGAGTTGATGAAGTTATTCGTGGTCTTGTACGCAGCTGATTACACCGTGCGCAAGCAACAGTATATGCACAAGCTGACCAAAGGCTTTATGCCGATGACGCTGGCGATTGGTTTTGTCGGTCTGCTCCTGTTGCTTGAGCCGGATCTGGGTGCTTTCGGTGTGATCGTTTGTATCGCGATGGGTATTTTGTTCCTCGGCGGCATCAACGGTATCTGGTTCGGCGGCATAGGCGCGACGCTGGTTGGTATTTTCAGCATGGTGATTATCTTGTCGCCATGGCGACGCGAGCGGATATTCGCCTATCTGAATCCGTGGGATGAAGAGAATGCATTGGGCAAAGCGTATCAGTTGTCGCACTCGCTGATCGCATTTGGTCGTGGTGAATTGTTTGGTGTCGGCCTGGGTGGCAGCGTAGAAAAACTGCACTACCTGCCGGAAGCGCATACCGACTTTTTGCTGGCGGTGATTGGCGAAGAACTGGGTTTCGTGGGTGTGCTGGTGGTGGTGGCGCTGTTTTACTGGCTGATCAAGCGCGCATTTGAAATTGGACGCCAGGCGATTGCGATTGATTTGACCTTTGCCGGCTTGACGGCGAAGGGTATCGGTATCTGGATAGGCGTGCAGGCTTTCATCAATATGGGCGTGAACCTCGGCTTACTGCCGACCAAGGGTTTGACGCTGCCGTTGATGAGCTATGGCGGTTCGGGTGTGCTGATTAACTGTATAGGCCTTGCGATCTTGTTACGCATCGATTACGAAAATCGCGTCCTCATGCGAGGAGGCCGTATATGAAACGACTCGTGATCATGGCGGCTGGTACTGGCGGGCATATTTTCCCGGGGCTCGCGATAGCAGAGACGATGAAGGCGCGCGGCTGGCAAGTGAGCTGGCTCGGAACTTCGCATGGTATGGAGCGCGACCTGGTGCCGAAGGCTGGAGTCGAGATGGACACCATCGAGTTCAGTGGCCTGCGCGGTAAAGGTTTGCGTCACACGATTACCGGTGCGTTCAAGCTGGTAGCCAGTTTTGCGACTTGCTTCTCCATCCTGAAGCGTCGTAATCCCGGCATCGTGCTCGGCATGGGTGGCTATGTCACGGTGCCTGGCGGCTTCATGGCGAAGCTGCGCGGTGTGCCGGTGGTACTGATCAATGCAGATGCTGCCTTGCAGTTATCGAACAAGACCCTGACGCCGGTGGCGCAGCGTGTGCTGTTTGGTTTCCCGGCAGATTTTGGCCCGGCTGCGAGCAAGGCTTTGGTTACCGGTAATCCAGTGCGTCAGGAAATCATTTCCTTGCCGGCACCAGCGCAGCGCTATGCAGAGCACAGCGGCCCTTTGAAGGTCTTGGTAGTCGGTGGCAGCCTGGGCGCAAAAGCGTTGAACGATGCAATGCCTTTGGCTTTGGCGATGTTGCCAGCCGGACAGCGACCAGTGGTTACGCATCAGTCGGGCAAGAAGAATATTGATGCTTTGCGCGCCAACTATGCGCAAGCAGGAGTGGAAGCTGAAGTCCTCGATTTTATCGATGACATGCCGCGTCGTTATGCGGAAGCAGATCTGGTGATTTGCCGTGCTGGTGCGATTACGGTGTCGGAATTGACCGCTGCGGGTGTGGCTAGTGTGCTGGTGCCTTTGCTGGTATCGACCACGACCCATCAACGCGATAACGCGCAGTGGATGGAAAAACAAAATGCGGCGATCCACCTACCGCAAACCGAATTAAGCGCGCAGGGTTTGGCAGAACTGCTGCAAAACATGACGCGCGAGAAATGCAAGCAAATGGCCGAGGCAGCGTATGCCCAGGGTCGCCGCGATGCGAATGCCGCTATCGCCGATGTACTTGAAAAGTTGGTGAAGATCACATGAAGCACAAAGTCAAAAATATTCATTTCGTCGGTATCGGAGGCAGCGGCATGAGCGGCATAGCCGAAGTGCTGCTGAATCTCGGCTACACGGTGTCAGGCTCCGACCTCGGCAGCAATGCCGCGACCCGTCGCCTGAGCGAACTGGGTGCGAAGGTGATGCTGGGTCATGCGGCTGAGAATGTAGTAAAAGCAGATGCGATTGTCACTTCGACCGCAGTCAAGGAAGACAATCCGGAAGTTATCGCCGCACGCGAAAAACACGTCCCTATCGTGCCGCGCGCCGTGATGCTGGCCGAACTGATGCGTCTGCGTCGCGGCATCGCGATTGCCGGTACCCATGGCAAAACGACGACCACCAGCCTGGTTGCCAGTGTGTTGGCCGAAGGTGGCCTGGATCCGACCTTTGTCATCGGCGGTTTGCTCAATAGCGCAGGTGCGAATGCCAAGCTCGGTACCGGTGAATTCATCGTGGCCGAAGCCGATGAGTCGGACGCTTCCTTCCTGAACCTGTCGCCGGTGATCGAAGTCATTACAAATATCGACGCCGACCATATGGAAACCTATGGTCACGACTTTGAAAAGCTGAAACAGGCTTTCATCGAATTCACACAGCGTCTGCCGTTCTACGGCGTTGCAGTGCTGTGTATGGACGATGCGACGATACGTGAAATCATGCCGCGCATTTCCAAGTTGATTACAACTTATGGCTTCCACGAAGACGCGCAGGTACGCGCCATCGACGCGCAAGCTATAGACGGCCACATGCATTTCACCGTACTGCAGCAAGGTTATGCGCCGATGAAAGTCAGTCTGAATCAGCCTGGCATGCATAACGTGCAGAACGCCTGTGCCGCGATTGCGATCGCCCGCGAACTGGGTGTCGCTGATCACGCGACACAAAAAGCACTGACTGAATTCAATGGTGTGGGCCGTCGTTTCACACGCTATGGAGAAATAAGTATACCGGCTGTCAACGGCAAGCCTGCTGGCTCGTTTGCTCTGGTGGACGATTACGGCCATCACCCGGTGGAAACTGCAGCAACCATCGCAGCGGCACGTGGTGCTTATCCGGGACGTCGCCTGGTGCTGGCATTCCAGCCGCATCGTTATACGCGTACCCGTGATTTGTTCGAGGACTTCGTCAAGGTCTTGTCGACCACCGACATGCTGGTGCTGGCGGAAGTGTATGCCGCAGGTGAGCAGCCTATCGTTGCAGCTGACGGACGTACGCTGGCGCATGCGCTGCGCGTGGCAGGCAAGGTCGATCCGGTGTTTGTGGAAAAAATTGCTGATATGCCGGCGACCATCATGAACATCGTCAAGGATGGCGATGTGGTGATCACGAGGGGTGCAGGATCGAGTAGTGGCGTACCGGCCAAGCTGGCAA
>JBEBUE010000338.1:0-3721 GCA_040393485.1 Herminiimonas sp. | reverse complement strand
TAATAATTGCGCTTCGCGGTGAACGTGCAAGCCCAGATGGGTGCCGCGCGGATAGTGACGGGCAGTGATGTTCATGACATGGCCGTACCCGGCATAAACGGCGATGGATGTGTGCTATTTGGCATGCGGGCGATGTTGGCTGCACCTTAATCGATGAGCGGTCATATTAACCTGCCCGCTATTTTATTTGTGGGCATCCATGCATCATCCCCGCAAGGCCAACGCTGCTATCAATGGTATGCAAATAATCTGAAGCTGAATGCATAAGGAGAGCCGACTGGCTCTCGCTTACCCGGATAAAAATGCGCAGATCAGTTCCCTGCGTTCAGGGAATGATTGCGCAGATGCGTATTGCAATACGCATCTGTTGCAGGTCAATGATTAATAACGTTCCAGCCAGTGTGCGTATGGCGCAGGCAAGGTCCACGAGGCGCGTTCGACTTTGAGTTCTTTCGCTGCCTGGTAAGGCCAATGCGGATTAGCCAGGTGCGAGCGGCCAACCATGACGATGTCGAGTTGCTTGTCTGCGACCGCGCGCTCGGCGATCTCTGGCGTACCAAAGCCCCATGCGGATGAAACCGGCACGTCTGCTTCGCGACGTACACGTTCGGCGATAGGGCCGAGGAAGGCAGGTCCCCATGGAATCGACGTTTCCGGAATGGTAAACCCGATGCTGACGCTGACCATGTCCATGCCGGATTTTTTGAATTCGCGTACCAGGTTGATGGATTCGATCAGTGTTTCTTCATCGCGGCCATCGTATTCGAGCACGCCGAAACGGACGGTCAGCGGCAGGTTTTCTGGCCACACTGCGCGTACTGCACGCAAGGTTTCCAACAGGAAGCGCGCGCGGTTTTCTGCGCTGCCGCCGTAGATGTCGTCACGCTGGTTCGAGTGTGCGGAGAAGAAGCTTTGTGCCAGATAGCCGTGCGCAAAGTGCAGCTCCAGCCATTCAAAACCAACGTCACGCGCGCGGATAGCCGCATCGACGAAGTTTTGGCGGACGCGGGCGATGTCATCCAGGGTCATCGCATGCGGCACCTTAGGCAAACCTTTGCCAAAGGCGAGGGCGGACGGTGCAATGGTTTGCCAGCCGCGCGCATCACCTTCAGCTATGTGGTCATCGCCTTCCCATGGACGGTTGGCGCTGGCCTTGCGTCCGGCGTGCGCGATCTGGATGCCGGGGACGGAACCCGCCGCTTTGATGGATTGCACGATAGGGATAAATGCTTGCGCCTGTTCTTCATTCCAGATGCCGGTGCATGCTGGTGTGATACGACCTTCCGGGGCGACGGCTGTTGCTTCGACGATGACCAGGCCAGCGCCGCCGCGTGCCAGGCTCGCGTAGTGGGTCTGGTGCCACTCGTTGACGACACCATCAACTGCCATGTACTGGCACATAGGCGGGATGGCGATACGGTTGCGGAGGGTGACGTCTTTAAGTGTGTATGGCTGGAATAGGGCGGACATGATGACTTTCGCTAAGTTGTCTATAAGTAATTGATCGGTAGGGCTGTGCTCATTGCTTCGTTAGTTCGTATATATACGAACAATGGAAGAAGTATAGCGCAAAGCGTATAATGCTGCTCATGCGTCCTTTTAAACATCCTGCTGCCAGTGAGTTTTCCCTCGAACGTGTGCTGTATGCGTTGAGCGATTCAATACGCCTGGATATCGTGCGCCATCTGGCGCGCGTTGATGCCGCCTCTTGCGGTGAGCTGGATGGCGGACGTCCCAAATCCACGGTATCCCATCATTTCAAAGTCTTGCGCGAGTCTGGCCTGGTACACACGGAAAATACTGGCACCAGCCACATGAACACACTGCGGCGTGCCGATATTGAAAGTCGTTTCCCCGGATTGCTGAACGCTATCCTGGCGCAGCGCGATTCCTGAACTTAGAAGGGCAGTAATTTGGCGTATCGTCGATGTTACTTGTCTTCCTATCGATGAATGCTCATATTAATCTAGCGGCTGTTTTTAAAGAAAGCAGCTAATGGATCAGTCACTAAATCAAGCCCGCAGCGTCATCGCCTACATCAACATCGCCCACTTTATCGACCATTACGCCATGCTGGTATTTGCAGCGGCAGTCATCGTCATCGCGCCGGTTTTTGGCATGAGCTATGGCGAGCTTTTGCCGTATGCGACGCCGGGTTTTGTCGCGTTTGGTGCTGGTTCCTTGCTGACCGGCTGGCTCGGTGACCGCTGGAGTCGGCGTCACATGATGGTGGTTTTCTTTATCGGCATAGGTGCGTCGATGGTCGCAGTCGGGCTGGCGCAGACGCCGCAGCAATTGGGTGTGGCTTTGCTGGCGGTCGGCTTGTTCGCAGCGATTTATCATCCGGTCGGTACGGCAATGCTGGTTGCCCATGCCGAAAAACTCGGACGCGAAGTGGGTATCAACGGCGTGTGGGGTAACCTCGGCGTCGCTTCATCGGCGCTGGTTACCGGCATCGTTTGTCAGTACCTGGGCTGGCGCTGGGCTTTTGTGTTGCCGGGGCTGGCGACCGTGGCGCTTGGTGTGTGCTTTGCGCTGGCGGTTAAACATGAGGCGGGTGGGCGGCGCAAGGGTGCGCAAACCCATTCGATGCGGGTTGCAAAAGACGCGATGTGGCGCGTGATTGCCGCACTGGTGATTACCATCATCGCCAGTTCGACGACCTTCAATGCATTCACGGTGGCGATGCCCAAGCTGTTTGCCGAACGCCTGTCCGGCATCACTGTAAATGCCGCCTTGCTCGGCATGATCGTTGCCGGCACCTATGTGTTTGGCGCGCTGGCACAGTACGTGATCGGCCATTTGCTTGATCGTCATACGCTTAAAAGCCTGTTCCTGCCGCTGGCACTGATGCTGGCGCCGCTGCTCTACCTCGGCGCCAGCGTGTCTGGCTTGCCGCTAATCCTGGTGTGCATCGGTATCGTGATTTGTATCTTTGGGCAAGTGACCGTGAACGACGCGATGATAGGGAAGTACACCAGCGATGAATGGCGTGCACGCGCGTACTCGGTGCGTTACTTCCTTGGATTCACGGCAGCGGGTGTATCGGTCGGCGTAGTCGCCACCTTGCATGAGCACGGCGGCTTCGCATTAATGCTGCAGGCGCTGGCTGGTTTGTGCGTGCTGGTCATCATCGGCGCGATCTTGTTCCCGCCAGAAAAGCGGCAGCAACTTTGAGGTATTAAGCCACTCCGGGATACTTGCCACAAGGAACGGTCAACACGATATCCTGGCAAGGCATTCATATTTTATAGTTCATCCTGCCTACTTACTGTCGCAAGCGACGGCGCTTGGTGGTAAAGTGCGTCAGTTATTTTTGTTATGAGGTTTTGAAATGGGCTGTTCCAGTTGTAGTTCTCTCACCGGCAGTACACTGGCAAGGTAGCTCCATTCTGTATCGCTACCTTGCCGCAATGGCGGGTAGTGGCATACCGGATCAACGGTTCTCGTTGGTTCTTTATCTACTCCCATCTTTTTGATTTCATCGCTGGTCCCTGCGTTGCGCGTGTGCACCGAACAGGGGCCAGCTGCGTTGTATCTGGCTGATGGCGCGCCAGACGGATTGGGCTGCAGGCACGTAAGCGTGTTGTCACATATGGCTGTCATCCTGTCTTGTGCCGGAAATGCATGCGTTTTCCTGTGCCGTTGTAGCCGATACCCCTGAATACAAGGTTTTTAATATGTTAGAGGCAGCCGTTCCTCGCAAGACTGAGCGCTCCTT
>JBEBUE010000337.1:0-3743 GCA_040393485.1 Herminiimonas sp. | reverse complement strand
CTCCCAGCAGGCTGGCGAATATAAAGCCGGATAAGGTAACCAGCGGCACCAGTGCATGACGCAAGGCATGGCGCAGGCGCACACCTGCATCCGACATGCCGCGGGCACGTGCAGTCAGGATGAAGGGCTGCTCCAGCACATCCTCCAGCTCCTGCCGCAAGACCTGCGTCAACACACCTACGACCGGCAGAGCGAGGGCTATGGTCGGCAATACCAGCGCACGCCAGCCTTGCGAACCTGATGGCGGAAACCAGTGGAAGTAAAACGAGAACAACAGTAATAAGAGAATGCCGATCACAAATGACGGCGCTGACGTAATCGTCAGCTCCGCCCCCGAGACAATAGAGCGTATCCAGGGTGCACGCCGCGCCGTCAGCAAGGCAATCAGCACCGACAGTACGATAGACAACACACCGGCACACAAGGCCAGTTGCACGGTCGCACCGAGTTGCTGGCTTACTGCCTTCAGTACCGGTATGCGCAGGCGATAGGATTCGCCGAGATCCCCCTTGGCGAGTCGGGCGATATAGTTGCCGTACTGCGTCAGCAAAGGATCATCCAGTCCGTATTCACGCCGTACTTGCGCCAGCACCTCGGCGGTCGGCATTGCATCCGGTCCACCAACGATCGCCAGCGCAGTGTCACCGGCAGTAATATTGATTGCGACAAAGGTAAGGGTCGCTGCGCCCCATAACACACCGAGCCCCGCCAGCAAACGCCACAGGATGCGCTTGAGCGAAATCATGAGGCCTCCTTGTCGAGCCAGACGCCGATGAACAAGGGCGTATTGTGCGAAGTATCGAAGACCACGCCTTTCACGTTGCTGCGATAGGCAATCATATGAATGCTTTCATATGAAGGGACGGCAGGAACCAGTTCTGTCAGGCGTCGTTGTGCCTGGCTGTACAACGCTTTTAGTTCCACCGGATCATTCGATTTACGCGCGCGCTCCAGCACATCATCCAATTCAGGATCACGCAGGCGCGAGCTGTTTTGTCCGATCAGTTTTTCGCTGGCGATCGAATTGCTGTGATACAGGATGTACAAACCATCTGGTGTATTCGTATGCCAGTAGCCACCGCCCAATGCCTGGTAATCACCGGCATAACGCTTATCAGTCGCAACCACAATCGGTACCACATCGATATTCAATTCAAAGCCGACCTTGCGTGCATCCGCCTGGATTGCCACTGCCACGCTATTCGGAAAAGCCGGATTCTCGGTGATCAGCAAAGTAGCTGACAGGCGTTTCCCATCCTTGACGCGATAACCTTTATCATCCCGTTCCGTCCAGCCGGCCTGGTCAAATAAGCGGTTCGATTCCGCGACGTTGTATGCCAGGACATCCTTGAATGACGGATCGTAGTAACGCGAATTAGCGGCGAGAAAATCGCCCTTGGGCGCGTATTCACCAAAGCCGGTAATCCAGGCCACGCCTTCACGGTCGATAGCCAGTGCCAATGCCTTGCGCACTAGTACGTCATTGAATGGCGCTTTCTCTACATTCAGGGTCAGGCTGCGGAAGGGATTGCCTTTGCGCACCCGGCTATGAAAGCGCAGATTAGGATCGGCCCGTATTGCCTTGGCATTTTGCGCAGGAGCATCCAGTGTGAAATCAGATTGACCGCTTTGCAGTGACGAATAACGGATCATCGCTTCCGGCACAAAACTAAGCTCTATGCGATCCAGATATGCCGGCCCCTGATGCCGGACCACGGGTGGCGCCCAGTTGTAATCAGCGCGCTTGACGAAGTTTGCACCTTGCGCACGGACATAACTTTCCAGTACGAAGGGGCCAGAGCCGATAGGATGTTCCGCAATCGACTTTGGGTTTTCCTTAATCTGCTTCGGTGAAATCATGCTCAGCCAGGATTGCGCCAGTACATCGAGGAAAGGTGAGTAAGGCTCGCTCAAGGTCGCTTCAAACGTGTATTCGTCGACGATGCGACCACGTTGATAAGGACGGATATACGCTGCCGCCAGCGGCGACTTGGTCGCTGGATCCCGCATATGCTCGAGGTTCACCAGCACTGCTTCGGCATTGAAACGCACACCATCGCTAAAGGTCACGTCATCGCGCAAATGGAAAGTGTAGGTTTTTCCATCCGGTGAAATGTCCCATGACTTGGCCAGCCACGGCGAGATATTCCCTTGCTCATCCTGATAGACCAAACCGTCATACAGAATACGGCCCAGCCATTGCACATTGCCATGCGAGATGGCATGCACATCGAAGGTTGAAGTGTCCAGGGCCACCGTCGCACGCAGGGTGCCGCCCGGTTTCCCTGGACTCTGCTGGTAATAGTCAGACGCTGCATAACTCAGCTGACCGTCACGCACTATCGCACTACCTGTAGCATCAGCTGTACCCTGGCTCGCAGCTTTTTCACTATCGCCTGATGAGCAAGCGCCCAGGATGCAAGCGCCTGCCAACAAGCTGATACGTATAAGCGTAGTCAGCAAAGATTTCGATTCATTGCCTTTGGCAATCCGTATCATATTCACCAGCCCTTCATTTATTACTTATATAGATCAATTAAAAACGGTAAGACGCACCAGCAAAGGCACCGAATCCATCACCTACATACACAGCACCGGTGTTATCCAGTCCGCGCAAGTTGTACTGCGGGCTGATCGCTGATGCATATGCCTTGTCGGTCAGGTTGCGCAGATCGAGGAAGAGGCTCCATTTGCCACCAGGCTGCTCATAGCCAACCTTGGCACCAAAGATGGTGTAGCTCGGCGCTGCCAGCGAATTTGCATAGTCCAGCCACGCCTTGGCCGAGTAGCGTGCATTCACGCCCACGTAGAAACCGCTCGGATGCTGGTATTGCAGTTCTGCCGTGTAGACATGCTTAGGCAGGCCAGGCAATTCGTTGGCACCGTAGACCGGATCTTTTTTGTAGTGGAAATCGTTATAGGTATATGCCTGGCGCAAGACGACGTTGTCACCGCCCTTGCCTTTCCACAGACGCGCATCCAGACCAGCTTCCAGACCCTGGTGTACGGTCGGTGTCGCGTTACGCTTCTCGGTATCTGTCGGCAGGCCTCCCGGGATTTGCGCAGTCAGCAGTTCATTGCGCACCTCGGAGCGATACAGCGCGACGCTGCCACTGAAGGTGTCATTGCTGCCGCGCAAACCGATCTCCACGGTATTCGCTTTTTGCTCGGTCAGATTCTTCACACCGATCTGCGTGGCAGTCGTACCGGAACCAGTAAAGCCCCAGGTCACAGGCGGATCGATGGAGCGACTGACGTTGGCGAAGGCCACCACTTTTGGTGCCAGCTCATAGCGCAAGCCGAGGCGTGGCGCGAGGTCCTGATGGTTGTAGGTAGTCGCTGCGTTATTGACCGGGATATCACCGTATAGCGTACGCACATCACGCCGTACATTCACCAGCGACAAACCCGAGGACAACCAGGTACGCGGATTCAGTTGCAACTCGTTGCCGACTGCCAGCACCGTATCGGACGAACCGTCATACGTCGCGTATTTCTTCAGCGCACGTGTGGTGCCGTTGTATGTTTTTACGCTGGAGTTGATGGCTTGCGTACGGGTGAAGCTGACGGTGGTATTGCTTTGCAAACCAAACAGTTGTTCACTACGCAGATAGCGTAGCGAAGCATTGATGTCGCGCCAGGTCCAGAAATTAGGTGTCGCCGCGCTATTGATGTTCAGGATCTGCGGATAGTCGTGATACGCGAGGCCGAATTCAATTTTGGAGATGTCATCTATCGTATAA
>JBEBUE010000336.1:0-3747 GCA_040393485.1 Herminiimonas sp. | reverse complement strand
TGGCGTCTCGGCACTGTGTACAACATCGAAGCTGACACGGCGCTCTATGCACAGTACTCGGAAGCAGCCGATCCGGTCGGTGGCCTGCTGATGATCACAGCTGCCAACAGCAAGTTCGATCTGTCTACCGGCAAGCAAATCGAAGTCGGCATCAAGCAGGGTTTCTGGAACAAAAAGGGCGAATGGACGCTGGCCGCCTACAACATCAAGAAAAATAATCTGCTCAGTCGCGACACACTCGATCCAACCGTGCGGATACAAGTTGGCCAACAATCATCGACCGGACTGGAAGGCACCGTGGCCGTCGCGTTTGCACCCGGCTGGCAACTCGATGCGAATGCCGCCATCCTGCGTGCCAAGTTTGACGACTTCAACGACTCCGTAGGTGGTGTCGCTGTCTCCCGCGCCGGCAACGTACCACCGAATGTAGCCGAACGCCTGGCCAATGTCTGGCTGAGCTGGAACTTCATCCCTGACTGGACTGCCAGCGGTGGCTTGCGTTATGTCGGCAAGCGCTACGCCGACAATGCCAACACCTTGGTGATGCCGGCGTACACCACGACTGACCTCGCACTGCAATGGAAAGCATCACGCGATACCACGCTGACGTTGCGCGGCTTCAATGTATTCGACAAGCAGTACTTCACCACTGCTTACTACTCCGGCACGCAATGGTTTAACGGCCCCGGACGTCGTATCGAGTTGACTGCCAACTATCGCTTCTAAGCCGCAATATGAACCTGTCCGCACGCGCCAAACGCCTGACTTACCTGATCCATCGCTGGACAGGCGTGGCCGCGTGCGTGCTGATGGCGCTGTGGTTTATCAGCGGCATCGTGATGCTGTTCATCGGTTATCCCAAGCTCACACCGTGGGAAAGATTGCAGGCTGTGCCAGCATTGCAGGCACAGCATTGCTGCGTGCCGCTGGAACGGGTACTGGTACACAGCCGTGCGCCGGAGAAAGTGCAGGAAATTGTCCTCACATCTATCCGCAACCAGCCGTATTACCGACTGCGCGAAGGTACAGGAAATTATCTGTTGGTCGATGCGCGCAGCGGCGCACTGGCACCTGCGATGGATATGCAACTGGCGCTGGCAGGCGCACGCGCCTTTGTTACAAACGCTGACGCACATTATCTCGGCACCGTGCACGAAGACAGGTGGACGCATGCGCGCTCACTCGATCCGCACCGGCCGTTGCATCAGGTACAAATGGATGATGCAGACCATACCCTGCTGTATCTGTCGGATAGCACCGGACAAGTGGTGATGGATGCGCCACGCGCGCAACGGATGTGGAACTATGTCGGCGCGTGGCTGCATTGGTTATATATGTTCCGTGACAAACCGGTCGATCCGGTCTGGAGCTGGATAGTGATCATACTGTCTGCGTTCGGCACGCTGACTGCGATCACCGGCACATTAGCGGGCATTTGGCGCTGGCGTTTCCGGGGACGCTATAAATCCGGTGCGCGCACGCCATATCGCGAAGCCTATTTGCACTGGCATCACATCATCGGCCTGAGCTTTGCCGCAATTATTTTTACCTGGATCTTCAGTGGCCTGATGTCCATGAATCCACTCGGCATTTTTGATGCCCGCGGCGAGAAGCCCAATGGCGCGGCCTATCGCGGCGCAACACCAGGCGCACAACACCTTATGCTGGATGCTGCACAGGCCATCGCGTTATTAAACGCTGCACATTTCCGTACCAATGAAATTGAATGGCGGGTACTGGATGGTCGCCCTTATCTGCTGGCACGCAACGCTGCCAATGGCACACGTCTCATCGTCGAAGAAGGCGGGCGCTATCAGGTACGGGAACGATGGAATGACGCAGAGCTGTTGCAAGCAGCAACGCAATTGCTGCATGCGCCGATACGCGATCATCAGGTGCTTACGCATTACGACACTTATTACTACGGACGCCAGCAGGAAGCGATGATGGGCGCCGCCGAACGACGCCTGCCGGCATTGCGCATTCGCTTTGACGAAGCACATCGGACATGGGTACATCTGGATCCGTTTACCGGCGATATAGAAAGCAGTTCAGATCAGGCACAGCGCACCGGGCGCTGGCTGTTCAGTTTCCTGCATAGCTGGGATTTGCCTCCCATGCTGCAAGCCGGAGCGTGGCGTGACGCGATACTTATCCTGCTCAGTCTCGGCGGACTGGCGCTCAGCATCACCGGCATCGTCATCGGCTGGCGTCGCCTGCGTGTCTGGTTCGGCCAGCACCATCGCGCACATTGACATATCAGGCCACTGCCGCAGATAGACCAGTTCCGGCAAACCATGGTGTTACTATTACACAACCTCGCGTACGCCGACGCCACGCATTCAGAAATAAAAGCGCGGTAGTATAAGAGCCATGTCACGACAAACCGGTGTCACCAGATTGATATCGGCGATGCGCCAGCATCGAATCCGGGGGGGTTATGACGATAGTGACCATATTCAACCAGAAGGGCGGAGTGGGTAAAACCACGACAGCCCTGAATCTCGCCGCTGCATTGGCACGGCGTGGTTGCAAACCCTACGGCATCGATCTCGACCCGCAAGCCCACTTAAGCGCCATCGCTGGTATCACTGCGCAATCCGGCGACGACACCATACTCAGCATGTTCCAGCGTGACCGTCCATTACAGGAACTGGTACAACGCTCGTCGACCAGTGGTCTGGGATTGATTCCTTCACATATGGAATTATCCAAGGTCGATACCTTGTTCGGGAAGGGTTATGACGTCGTGAATCGGCTCAATGCAAATCTGCGCGCAGAAAAATTCAACACTGAAAGCACACCAGTCCTGATTGACTGCTGCCCGCTGATAGGAGTGCTGTCGCTGAATGCGATTTTTGCGTGCGACTGCATCATCGTGCCGGTATCGGCCGATCATTTGTCCGCCAAAGGCGCGATGCAAATCGAAAAAACCCTGCGTGCTCTGGAGCCGGTATTAAAGCGACGCGTCAACCGTCGCTACCTGCTGACGCGCTTCGATGGGCGACGCGGCATGGCGTGGGAAGTACTAAAAGTGCTGGAAGAAAAATTCGGTGCCGATGTATGTCGCACACGCATCGCAGAGAACGTCAGTCTCGCGGAAAGTCCTGCTCACAATAAAACTATCTTCGAACATGCGCCCACAAGTCGCGGCGCCCAGGACTATGAAACCTTGCTTGATGAACTACTGGCTGACGGCTTTATCCAGCAACCGGCATTAACGCGAGATGAGCGAGAGGATATCGTCAACTGAATGCGCAATGCCGGGACGCTGCACCGCACCTTTGATATCACAACGCAGTACTTCGCAATGGCGGTACATCTGTCGCAACTTGCGCTCCGCATCACTACGATCCATACCGCCGATAACGATGCTTTCCAGCCTTTGGCCTTCGCGCGTCTTCACAGAAAAATCATATTTCAACATGAGCACCTCCTCTACACTGCACAAATGGAGCAGTCCGCATTGCGCTATAAAGGGGCGCAACGAATTGGCAGATTAGCACGTGAAGACCAAATAGGTTGCCAAAACGTAACAAAAAGCAACACGAATGATCCTATTTTGTGCAAAAAAGCCACTAACTACGTCTAAAACCCCGATTTACCACTCTGCGCCGCTAAGAATCTTAAGAAAAACTTAACTGCGGGAAAATCCATAGCAAGTATCACGCCATCACCTTGCGATCAGATCGGCTATGCTGATGACGCAACCTTTGTAGTGAAGCCTGGTCACAAAAGACCTTACCC
>JBEBUE010000335.1:0-3747 GCA_040393485.1 Herminiimonas sp. | reverse complement strand
TCGAAGCGATCAAGCCATTTGCCAAACGCACCATGCGTGAAGGCGTAATGGGCGGCCTGGGCGGTTTCGGCGCGATGTTCGAAATCAGCAAGAAGTACAAGGAGCCAGTACTGGTATCCGGTACTGACGGCGTCGGTACCAAGCTGAAACTGGCTTTTGAATTGAATCGCCACGACACAGTCGGTATCGATCTGGTTGCGATGAGCGTCAACGACATCCTCGTTCAAGGTGCAGAGCCTTTGTTCTTCCTCGACTACTTCGCCTGCGGCAAGCTGGATGTTGCCATTGCAACCGACGTGATCAAGGGTGTGGCCAAGGGTTGCGAACAGGCCGGTTGCGCGTTGATCGGTGGTGAAACCGCTGAAATGCCTAGCATGTACCCGGCAGGGGAATATGACCTGGCTGGCTTTGCTGTCGGCGCAGTAGAGAAATCGAAAATTATCGACGGTACCAAAATTGCCCCGGGCGACGTGGTACTGGGCCTGGCTTCGTCGGGTGCGCATTCCAACGGTTACTCGCTGGTACGCAAAATCATCTCGGTCGCTAATCCTGACCTGAACGCAGATTTCCACGGTCGCAAGCTGGCGGACGTGTTGATGGAACCGACCCGTATTTACGTTAAGCCATTGCTGGCTTTGATGGCTGCGATGGAAGTCAAAGGCATGGTGCATATCACCGGTGGTGGCCTGGTAGAAAACATTCCACGCGTATTGCAACCACATCTGACTGCAGTGCTGGACAGTGGCGCATGGGACATGCCGCCATTGTTTAAATGGTTGCAACAGCATGGCGGCGTCGCTGATGCAGAGATGCACCGTGTGTTTAACTGCGGTATCGGCATGACCGTCATTGTGTCTAAAGAAAATGCAGACGCAGCGATTGCACAATTGAAAGCGGCTGGTGAAACCGTGATGCGTATCGGTGAAATCCGTGAGCGTGCAGACGGTCAGGCACAGACCATCGTACTGTAAGTATCTGCTAGCGTAAGTACTGAGCAAGCGCACAGCAAAAAAGGCTGCGACACGAAAGTGTGGCAGCCTTTTTTATTTGCCTGGCGGCGCTTGCTTGGGTATGGATTAGTGCTGTTGGTTATTGTTACTGCCTTCGTCCTGCGCCAGTGTCTGCAAGGGAGCAGGTGCACTGACGGTTTTATCCATACCGAATTGGGCTGGTGCCTGGATGCGCAGTGGCTGGTTTTTATGTCCCTGGCTGGACAGGACATCGCTGGTGGTTTCCGGTGCTGCATTCCAGACTGGATCGTTAATACTTTCAAACACCGTCTTCAATTGCTTGGCCCAGGTGTTACGTATCATCTGGAAGTATTGATTATGTTCGTCGATGGTGACGAAGCGGGTCACGGTCAGCTTGTCAGTTTCATAGATCAGCAAATCCAGTGGCAGGCCGACCGAGATATTCGAACGCAGTGTCGAGTCCATTGAGATCAGTGCGCATTTTGCCGCTTCATCCAGCGGCGTGTCCGGAGTGACGACGCGATCGATGATGGGTTTGCCGTATTTCGATTCACCAATCTGGAAGTAAGTGTTCTCATCTTGCGACTCGATGAAGTTGCCCGCCGAGTACATTTGGAACAAGCGGCAACGTTCGCCCTTGATCTGCCCGCCAAACACCATGCTGACATTGAAGTCGATGCCGAATTCTTTCAGCGTGCCGGCATCGCGGTCGTGCACCATCCGGATTGCTTCACCGACAACTTGTGCCGCTTCATACATGGACGACACATTCCAGATGCTCTTGCCCCCCGCTGTTGTGTGTTCTGCAATGATTTGCCGGACTGATTGCGAAATCGACAAGTTGCCCGCTGTCATCAGGACCATCAGGCGTTCACCTGGTATCTCGAAGACATTCATTTTGCGGAAGGTGCCGACGTGATCAACGCCAGCGTTGGTGCGCGAATCTGAGAGAAACACGAGCCCGGCATCCAGGCGCATCGCAACACAATAAGTCATGGTGAGCAGAGAAAAAGCAAAACGCGAATTTTACAGGAAGCCCGGCTTTTGTTCATTTACTGGACGCACAGGGGTACCACTTTGACGCTTACATCCAACGATTCTTCACCGCCGCCGCGACGTACGCCGCTGACTGGTGCTGCCGAGTCGTAATCGCGCGCCACAGCGAGACGGCAATGCGCATCGCTGGCAAAGCAGGCATGTGTGACGTCTATGCTGACCCAGCCGGTGAAATCCAGCTCCTCTACCCAGACATCGACCCAGGCGTGGCTTTCGGCATGTCCGGTGCTGCCGGAATCGATATAGCCGGAGACATAGCGCACCGGAATATTGTGTGTATGACAGCAGGCGATAAATAAATGCGCGTGATCCTGGCACACCCCCTGGCCCAACTGTAGTGCATCGTTGGCGGTGCTGGTCACCGCAGTCGCACCGCTTTGGTACGCGACTGCACTGCAAATTGCTTCGGCCAGCTTGAGTAGCTCAGTGCTCCCCGTACCGCGCAGGTTTTTCTCGGCAAATGCCTGGATAAAATCGGTGGCTTCGGTCAACCGGGTCGGTACAGTAAACACTAGCGGTGAGAGCGCGCCGGGTTCTGGCAGGCGTCCTCTATCCAGCGGCAGTACTTCCACTTCACCGGCGACCACAATGCGCACCGTATCGTGGCTATCGGTAATCGTCAGCATGTGACAGAGATTGCCGTATGCATCGGTGAAGGCGTGACGCTGGCCAGATGTTTCTATCGTCCAGGATAGAGTGTGCTGATGCGTTTCCACACGTGGCGTCAGGCGTAGCTGCTGGATCGTATACGTCAGTGGCGAGGTATAGCGATATAAAGTTTCGTGACGGATGGCTAGTTTCATTTATGCCGCCAGTGGAACCAGGAATTCGCGGCTGATGCGATTGCCCAGTTCGTAAATATGTTCAAGGAATTCGGTCAGGTAGTCGTGCAAACCTTCCTGCAATACGTCGTTGATGGTGGCGAATTTTAATTCGGCATGCAGCTTACCCGCGAAGCGCAGCGTGTCGTTATGCGCATCGCCGGTCACCATGCTCAGATTGTTGACGACTTCGGTGAGCGAGGCCAGCAAGGAGCGCGGCATATCCGCTTTGAGCATGAGCAAATCCGCGACACGTGCCGGTGTAATCGCATCGCGATAGACCTTGCGATAGATTTCAAATGCAGACACCGAGCGCAGGATGGCTGCCCAGTAATAAAAATCGATCTGGTTTTCAGTGCCGGTTTTTTCGCCGGATCGGGTATGTGCCCCGTGGAATTTGACGTCCAGTATGCGAGCGGTGTTATCGGCCCGTTCGAGGAAAGTACCAAGCCGGATAAAGTACAAGGCTTCATCCTGCAACATCGTGCCCAAGGTCACGCCACGCGATAAGTGCGAGCGATGCTTGACCCATTCAAAGAACGTGCTGGGATCGTTTTCAAAATCGGTTTCATCCAGTTGGTTCTGCATTTCCAGCCAAGTGGTGTTCTGGGTTTCCCATACTTCGGTTGTCAGCGTACCACGCACGGCTCGCGCATTTTCGCGTGCGGAGCGAAGGCAGGAAGCAATCGACGACGAATGTGACGTATCGCGGACCATGAAGTGCAGCACGTCCCTTGGTGTCAGCTTCGGATATTTGGCGTCGAAGGCATCCTGCAATTCCGAGATGCCGAGCGTAGCGCGCCAGCCTTGTTCGGAGGCACGGGCAGATTGCGGCAACAGGGCGGTCTGGACATTCACGTCCAGCATGCGGGCGGTATTTTCGGCGCGCTCGGTATAGC
>JBEBUE010000334.1:0-3772 GCA_040393485.1 Herminiimonas sp. | reverse complement strand
TTGTATGAGCTTGCAGAAGATGAAGATGCTGCGACCTTTATGCCGATGCCAGTCGATCCGCGTGCACGTCGGGTAGCCGAGATGATCCTGGCCGATCCTGCCAATAACAATGAACTGGAATTACTGGCGCATCATGCCGGTGCTTCGGCGCGCACCATCACACGCCTGTTTCCGGCAGAGACCAGGTTGACGTTCAAGGAATGGCGTCAACGCGCACGCATCATGGCCGCAGTCCAGGCGCTCGGCAACGGCAACACCTCGATCAAACAACTGGCACTGCAATTGGGATTCAGCAGCGTGGCTGCCTTTGGTCACGCCTTCCGCCAGATCATGGGCATGACTCCAAGTGAAATGATGCGGCGCTCCGGCCTTGCACCGGAGCGTGATTAAATCATCCGGCACAGGATGATGGTGTGCTTACACACCCTTAGAAATCAATCACCGTCTTCAGCATTACCATACGTGGATTGCCGACCGGTACCCAGCGCGCATTGGATGCGCCTGCATAGTATTCCTTGCGTCCTTATTGCCTATCAAGCCGACCGATACACCGTGGCACATACATGACATCTGTCAACTGTATAGATAAGCAAGGCTATTGATAAAGCCGATGAAGTCACCGCGCTCATCACCGACCTCGATACGTTCGGCACGATCCACGGCCGTGATGCACATCAAAATGAATAACAAACTACGCATCACCCATCACCTGTTAACTGACATCACATAGCTTCGTCATATCAGCGGGCGCTCTACATAACGTAGAGAGCAGCACACCGCACATAAGACATATCTCAATAACAAATACTGTTTGCAAAAATAGTATTTCTTTACGCATATGCACATTACCCGCACCCATCTCGGCGTGCAAGGCAGTTACGCACTCGCCAAAGACAGCGCAATCCAGGGCGGCATTTACTGGGCACAGCAAGCCTATGGCAATGACAGCAGCAGCGCACAGATCAGATTAATACGGCAATTCTGAGTCAGGCGCTGGGCGCTGCGGGAGGTGACGTTAACTTATCGCTTGCTGCCTTGCCGCTAGCCGTTGATTTAGTAGTTGGCGTACTGCACCGGTGCGGCTTTCGCTACCACCGGACCATATACCTTCAGCGGCGATTTACCCACAGTCTGGCTACGCGGCAGGAAGCCCTGTGCCTTGAAGTCATGCTGCATCAATACCTCGATGAAGTTCTTCGCCGCTTCCGTCTCGTGCGCACCGACCGGAATCGCCAGTGCATGCGAGATGGCCGAAGCGCGCACGATGTTTTCACCATCGCCACTCACATCAAATTTTGCCGCTGCATAATGCGCATTGAATGCCGGTTCAGAAAGATCCATCGTGTCTGGCAAGGATGCGTATGACATCTTTTTTGCGATGCAGTCGGTCCTGTATGCAAAGGCGTAATCAACGGTTTCGCTTTCAGTGGTGAGGACCTTGCGTCCCGGATGATTGAGCAAGGTTTTGGCAAATCCGGGTGCCACGCTGTCGGCCAGCATGCATGCCATTAATGCAGCGTAACCTGCCGCATGGGTATTCGGTTCCGGATGTCCGATCGTCGCTTTCGGATCGCTCAGTTTTTCACGCCAGTTGTGCGCATTGATACGCTTCTCAGGTGTATAGGACACCACCACGCGGTTGCCAGCGAAAATGTGATAACCATCTATATGCTGCGGCATCATCGCGGACGCAACACCGCTGTCTGCCAAGATGACCAAGTCATATACCTCGCCAGCTTTCAAGCGTTGCAGACAATCGGGCGCACCAGCGATGCTGACGACCGCTTTCATTTCCGGATAGCTTGCATGGAAGCGTTGCACAGCTTGATCGACCTGCGCTGAGAAGCAGGCATCTGTGAGAATACGAAGTTCTTTCATGTCATTGATTCACTAAGCTAAAAATATTTGTATGGCGAAACATGCATTCATCCCCGCACATTTCGATATGCACGGAAGGATATAGCGCAGGCGATAACTAAGCAAGAAATTTATCACTGAAAACGCAAAAATTAACGCAGCAGCGACGCTTGATAACTACTGCTTATCAAGTAATCATTTCAGGTAATCAAACCTGGGAAGAAATAAGCAAACAGGCATAAAAAAAGACGCCCTGGTGCGGACGTCTTTTGGGGATGGGCTTTCAGCGATATCAGTTAGCCGCTGCCGCCTTGGCGCGTGCCTGATGCAGTTTCCGGTAGCTATCCATCAGTCGATGATGACGATCGAGGCCTTCCAGCTGCATATTGGTCGGTGTTAAGCCATAGAATCGTACACTGCCGTCCACCGAACCAAGTACCGCATCCATGCGCGCATTGCCAAACATGCGGCGGAAGTTGGTCTCGTAGTCGGCCATCTCCAGCTCATCATCCAGCACGACTTCCAGCACCACATTCAGCGCCTGGTAGAACAAGCCGCGCTCTAATGTGTTGTCGTTGTACTGCAGGAATGCACCAACCAGATCATGTGCGTCTTCGAATTTTTGCAGTGCGAGGTTGATCAGTAGTTTCAGCTCAAGCACGGTGAGCTGTCCCCATTCTGTGTTCTCGTCAAACTCAACGCCGATCAGGGTCGCGATGTCAGAGTACTCATCCAGTTCATTGTTCTCCAGACGATCCAGCAGCGCTGTCAGCGCTTTTTTATCGAGCTTATGCAGGTTCAGGATGTCGGCGCGGAACAGTAAGGATTTGTTGGTGTTATCCCAGATCAGGTCTTCTACCGGATAAACTTCGGAGTAGCCTGGCACCAGGATGCGGCATGCCGTCGCGCCGAGCTGGTCGTATACAGCCGTATACACCTCTTTGCCCATGCCTTCGAGTATGCCGAATAACATGGCTGCTTCTTCCGCGTTCGAGTTCTCACCCCGCCCTGAGAAGTCCCACTCTACAAAGTCGTAATCCGCTTTGGCGCTGAAGAAGCGCCATGACACCACGCCGCTGGAATCAATAAAGTGTTCGACAAAGTTATATGGCTCGGTGACCGCATTGCTGGCGAAGGTCGGCCGCGGCAAGTCGTTCAAGCCTTCAAAGCTGCGTCCTTGCATCAATTCAGTCAGGCTGCGTTCCAGCGCCACTTCCAGGCTCGGATGCGCACCAAACGAAGCGAACACACCACCGGTGCGCGGGTTCATCAGGGTGACGCACATGACCGGATAAGTACCGCCCAGCGATGCATCTTTCATCAGCACCGGAAAGCCTTGCTCTTCCAGTCCTTTGATCCCGGCCACGATGCCCGGGTACTTCACCAGCACTTCCTGCGGTACATCTGGCAAAGCAATTTCACCTTCAAGGATTTCGCGTTTGACGGCCCGTTCAAAGATTTCGGACAAGCATTGCACTTGCGCTTCCACCAGCGTATTCCCTGCACTCATGCCATTGCTGGCATACAGGTTTTCCACCAGGTTGGATGGGAAGTACACGGTTTCACCATCTGATTGCCGCACAAACGGTAAGGAACAGATACCGCGCTCGACATTGCCGGAGTTGGTATCGATCAGATGAGAGCCACGCAATTCACCATCCGGATCGTATATCTGGCGGCAGTATTCATCGAGGATGGCGGCAGGTAGCGCGTCCTTGCGCCCCGGCTTGAACCAGCGCTCGTTCGGGTAGTGGACGAACTCCGCATCGGCCAGCTCTTCACCCCAATAGGTACCCGCATAGAAATGGTTGTTGCTCAGGCGTTCGATGTATTCACCCAAGGCTGACGCCAGCGCGCTTTCCTTGGTCGAACCCTTGCCATTGGTGAAGCACATAGGCGAATGCGCATCGCGGAT
>JBEBUE010000333.1:0-3776 GCA_040393485.1 Herminiimonas sp. | reverse complement strand
ATCCATACACAAGACAATAAGAACACAAAACCAGGTTGTCTACTGCTTGCTGGTGGGCACGTCGTGAAATTTCGACGATAGGCATGTTCGGCGCACCGAGGCAGTTGAATAACTTATTGCGTTCGGGATGGGTATCGCGCTCGGACGGATCGACCTTACCTTGTGCAATCAGGGTTTCTATACGCGAGTGATCTCGCGTACGCGCCAGGATCTGCCCATTGCGCATCCAGTACAGACGCGAATCGCCGCAATGCGCCCACATCGCACTATTGTGCTGGATCAGGCAGGCAACGATGGTAGTGCGTGGCGTTTCCGGCAGATTATTGATGGCGCGGTAACGATGGATCTCGCGATGCGCAGCAAAGAAACTATCTTCGAGGAAGCGCTCCGGCTTCTTGACGTAAGGCGTGGCGTTTTCCTGGAACAGCGAGGCAATGGTTTGCATCGCGATCTGCGCCGCCATTTCGCCCATGATGTGGCCACCCATACCGTCGGCCACCAGCAAGAGCAAGGCATCGCGCGTGAAGCTGTAGCCCATGCGGTCCTGGTTGTTCTTGCGACCACCGATATGGCTTTCTTGGTAGACAGAGAATCGCATGGCTGGGTCAGGTAGGAGTGAGGTAAGGTAAGTTTAACGCGTATGTTCTTGTATCGTAGTCGATACGTTGGACGAGCGCTTACCGATATTGTTGAATATGCTTTTAATCTTGCGTGCCACTTGCTGCAGCTTGGCATCGCCCTGCTGTTCCTGTATCGGCTCGCGCAAGGCTTTTTGCAAGGCAAATACGCTTTGCGGGCGCTCCAGCGGATCCACCATCAGGCTCCAGCGAATGACCTTGATCAAATCGGATGAATAGACGCCTTCCAGTTTATTAAAATGGCCATCCATCTTGTCATTCAGCTTGCGCTGGTCTGCCGGTTGCGGCGGTGCCCCAACCATACAGGCAAACATGGATGCGCCTATGCTATAGATATCAGTCCACGGTCCAAGGTTGCCGTTCTTTACGTATAACTCCGGCGCAGCAAAACCCGGCGTGTACATCGGATACAGCTTGGGCATATCGGATTGCAGGGTCTGGCGTGCCGCACCGAAGTCCAGCAAGATAGGCGTACCGTCCACGCGCAGATAAATGTTCGCGGGCTTCAAATCCAGATGCAGCAATTTATTCGTATGAACTTCGCGCAAGCCATTCATCACATGGCTAAACATCTTGCGGATGAAACGCTCCGACACCAGCGGTTTCTCACCCTTGTCGCGGCGACGCAGGATATGGTCCTGCAAGGAACGGCCAGACTCGTAGCCCATCACCATATACACGGTTTCGTTGGCGCGAAAAAAGTTGGTTACGCTCACCACATTCGGGTGCGCAATACGTGCCAGCGCGCGGCCTTCTTCAAAGAAGCATTTCAGTCCTATGCGAAATACAGGGAGATTTTCCGGCGAAATTGCCGGTACCAGCTCGCCCGGCTGGCGCAGCGCCAGTGAGCTCGGCAGGTATTCCTTGATGGCGACTGCATTACCATCTTCGTCGTAGGCCAGATAGACAATACTGAACCCGCCAGACGCAATCTTCTTTACAATGCGATATCCAGCGATTTCCAAACCATCCGGCAACGGGGCATTGTTTTGCGCAGCCATGTCATCCTATAAATAATGTCGAGCGAGCCTGGAAAAAACGGCACGGTAAAAACGAGGCGGCACCGAGGCTCAGCCCTTTTCCGATTGCCGGTATCGGGCAACCTTGTTCGTTCTGGATTGTGTGGACAAATCGCCGCTTTGTAAAGAAAAACGAGGAACTCATTTTGACCATTTGCAGCATGACCGGCTATGCCGTCACCACCCATGAGACCAGCAGTGGCACCTTGACCATAGAGGTCAAAAGCGTCAACTCGCGCTTCCTTGATTTGCAGTTCCGCATTAACGACGATTTGCGCGCACTGGAACCCGTGTTGCGTGAAGCCATCATGGCGCGTATCACCCGCGGCAAAGTCGAGTGCCGCCTGAGCTTTGGCCGCAAAGTGGCAAATGGCGCAACGCAGGCGCTAAACCAGGGTGCCTTGGACGCCGTGGCCAACCTGCAAGCGGAAATCAAGCGTCGCTTCGCCGATGCCACGCCACTTTCCGTCAATGAATTATTGCGCTGGCCAGGTGTCATCGAAGAAGCCGAAATGAGCCAGGAAACCCTGCAGGCGGATGTCGCCGCAGCCATGCAAACCACGATGAATGCCTTCGTGGAAAGTCGTGAACGTGAAGGTAACGCACTGCAAACCATGTTGTTGTCACGCGTCGACGATATGGAAGCCATCGTCCAAAAGATCACGCCGCTGATGCCGCAAGTCGTCGCCCAGTTCCAGCAAAAAGCGACCGAACGAATGATGGAGGCACTCGGCCTGGCTACCGGCAATGGCAGCGCGCAAGCCAGTGTCACACGCGAAGAAGCGCTGGATCGCATACGCCAGGAAGTCACGCTCTACGGCATACGCGTTGACGTGGCAGAAGAATTGACGCGCCTGGGTGCGCACCTGAGCGAAACCCGGGCCATTTTGAAAAAAGGCGGCCAGGTCGGCAAGCGCCTTGATTTCATGATGCAGGAACTCAACCGCGAAGCCAACACGGTCGGCTCCAAGGCCGCAGTCAAGGAATTGTCAGATGCATCAATGGCAATGAAGCTGTTGATCGAGCAAATGCGTGAACAGGTACAAAATCTGGAGTAAATCCGCAGGCAGCGGCGCTACAATCGCACATCAGCGATAGGCATTTTCAGACTATCGCTTTCATATTCAACCATTCATCAAGGACACCGATGTCTGAGCAAGTCCATTCTTCCGGCAGCCTGTTTTTAGTCGTTGCCCCGTCTGGCGCGGGCAAATCCAGCCTGGTCAATGCCCTGCTGCAACAGGAACCAGCCATCAAGCTGTCGATTTCCTACACGACCCGCCCGCCTCGTCCGGGCGAACAACATGGTCGCGAATATTTCTTTACGACACCAGATGACTTCCTGGTACGCCGCCAGGCCAATGAATTTCTCGAATCCGCAGAGGTTTTTGGCAACTATTACGGCACGTCCCGCATACAAATCGCCGACCAGATAGCCGCCGGCACCGATGTACTGCTGGAAATCGACTGGCAAGGCGCGCAACAGGTGAAAAAGCAATTCCCGCACGCAATCGGTATTTTTATCCTGCCACCGTCGATTGCCGCACTCGAAGAGCGCCTGAAAAAGCGCGGGCAGGACGAAGATCACGTCATTACCCGTCGTATCCTGGCCGCCGGCGGTGAAATCGCGCACGCTTCCGAGTTCGAATATGTTATTATCAATCAAGACTTTACCGTTGCTTTGGCTGAGTTGAGCGCGATTGTAAAAGCCGCTCGTTGTCGCTTTGCGCAACAGTCAACTCGCAACGCATCCCTGTTCGCCCAATTGGGCATTCATGCTAATTTAAGCTGATATCGAATTTTTAGGAGTACGTATGGCCCGCATTACTATTGAAGACTGCCTCAAAGAAATCCCTAACCGTTTTCAACTGACCCTCGCTGCGACTTATCGCGCACGCCAGTTGTTGCAAGGCCACACGCCTAAAGTCGACGCAAAAGACAAACCAACCGTACTCGCACTGCGCGAAATCGCTGCTGGCCATGTCGGCCTTGAAATGTTGAAAAAAGTCCCTAGCTAATAATCTCTGGCTAACCGCGATGCGGCTGATAGACTATCAGTATGAACCTGACACCTACAGATTCAACAGCATCCATCGCTTCAACTAACCGAGCGGTTCCT
>JBEBUE010000332.1:0-3780 GCA_040393485.1 Herminiimonas sp. | reverse complement strand
CCTGTTTGTCTCTATCACTGCATTGCAGGCGACCGGCCTGTTGGTATTACTCAACCGCTGGACCAGCAAACCTTTGCTGACCGTACTGTTCTTAGTGACTGCCGCGGCGGCTTACTACATGAACAAGTACACCGTGTTCTTCAACACGGAAATGGTACGCAACATCCTGCGTACCGACGTCAAGGAAGCCAGTGAGCTGTTCTCGTTTAACTTCTTCATGCACATACTGGTCTTTGGAGTACTGCCTAGCGTGCTGGTGTGGAAGCTGCGCCTGCGCACCACACCCTTGCGCCGTGCGATCCCAATACGTCTCTTATATATAGTCGGTGCCATCGTGGTCGCGGCAGGTTCCACTATGCTGATCTTCCAGGATTTCTCTTCATTGATGCGCAATCAAAAAGAAGTGCGCTTCCTGATCACCCCAAGCAACTACCTGTTTTCGCTGTCGCGCGTAGCGGCCGCCGATACTGCCCAGGCCAATACCCCGCGGATCAAGATCAGCGATGACGCCAAACTGGCTGCGGGCTGGGGTGGACGCACCAAACCCATGCTGTTTGTATTAGTGGTCGGCGAAACCACACGTGCCGCCAATTGGGGACTGAATGGTTACGAACATCAAACCACGCCGCAACTGAGCAAGCTGGATGTCGTCAACTTCCCGCACGCGACTTCATGCGGTACCAACACCGAAGTATCGGTGCCCTGCATGTTCTCCATCTATGGCCGTCACAGTTACGACGAAGCCAAAATACGTGGTAGCGAATCGCTGCTGCACATCATCGACAAAGTCGGCATCAACACCGTATGGCGCGATAACCAGTCTGGTTGCAAAGGTGTATGCGATGGCCTGGAACAACAAATGATGGGAAGCAGCAAGCATCCGACGCTGTGTGACGGCGAACGCTGCCTGGATGAAATCATGCTGGAAAATATGGATGGCGTGATACAGAAGGCAAAGAACGGCAATCTCTTCGTCGTCATGCATCAACTGGGCAATCACGGACCGGCATACTATCGTCGCTATCCGGCCGCGATGCGTACTTTCACGCCGACCTGCGATACGTCGGACCTGAGTAAGTGCACGCGCGAACAGATTATCAATAGCTACGACAACGGCGTGCTTTACACCGATCACTTCCTGGCTAAAACAATCGCCTTCCTGAAGACACAAAGTGACTCATATGACACCGCGATGCTGTATCTGTCAGACCATGGCGAATCGCTGGGTGAACGCGGCATCTATCTGCACGGCTTGCCATACTCAATCGCACCGAAAGAACAGACCGAAGTACCTATGGTGATGTGGATGTCGTCCGGCTTTGCCGCCAGCTTCGGTGTCAACAAGGATTGCATGCAACGTCGTGCCGGCAATCCGGTCAGCCAGGACAATCTCTTCCATTCGATCCTCGGCATGCTGCAGATCGAATCCAAGTACTACGACAAATCACTGGATATGACTGCGGGCTGCCGCATCTAAGTGATCAGGTAATCTGGTGGGCGACGATCATGCCGCCAACCAGGAAACCGGTCGGTGCCAGCAAACGCTGCTTGCTGCCCGGCCGGTTCTCCACCCAGCGAAACAACAAGGCGCCACCCACTATGCTGATGCATACCGCGATCAGCATGCCTATCACATTGGCGATCGGTTGCTGCGGGAAGAAGTGAAAAAACACCGCGTTCACGACCATGCACAAAGGGAAGTGGATCAGGAACACCGAATACGAAATCCGGCCAAGGTAAGTCAGGAAACCTGGCATCACCCAACGTTCCAAAGCACCGGACTGACGCGCCGCTCCCAGCAACAACATGACGCAACCTGCCACCAGGATGCGGCCACGGAATTCCACCAGCAACGCCGCCAGTACCACCACGCACAGTAAGGCCAGCCACGCCATACCGTAGCGCCTGCGCGTCGCCCAATATGCCAATGCACCCAGGCCATACGAACCGAAGAAATACAGCGCGGTTTCATCCAGGCCCTGGTTACGGTTAAATACAAACAGTGACGCCAGGGTGAGCAGCGTAATGAAGAGCGGGCCGAGTATGCCCAGACGCGGATAGCGGACTTCTATTTTTCCGGCCAGCCACAAGAGTAGGGCCGCCAGTGCAAACAACTGAAAATCAATGGCGACATACCAAACCCCGGCCGATAGCGCTTCCTGATCCAGCAAATCCTGCAACAGGAAGATATGCGGCAGCAGTTGGGTCAGACTGGGCGCATCCGGAATCGAATCATTGCTGACCCACTCACGCGCCAGCGCCGCGCATACGATGGCAAACACCAGGGCCACCAGGTATGGAATGACCAGGCGTAAATAGCGCTGGTAAATCGCATTGAGCGGACGACTCACGGCCGCCGCACCTTCCGGTGCAAACTTGGTCGCCAGCAGGAAACCGGCGATCACAAAGAAAGCCTGCACCGCCATCCGGCCATATTGATACAACAGGTCAATCACAGTGGGCATGAGCGGATAAGCAATATCCGACATGGGGCCGTAAAACGCGAGATGATGGAAAACAATCAACAAACAGGCAACCGCCTTGAGTGCATCGACGCAAGGCATTCTTGAAACAGTGGACATGAACTCTGACTTCGTGGAATTTAATCTTGGAGCAGACGCCCCATCAGCAGATGGGCGACGGGCAGCGAAAATCGCCGCAAGGGCGCAAGTCTACACGCTGTAAGCGGTTTTTGCTGGATAGCTTTGCGTCACGGCGACACCGGAAGCCAAATCCAACTATCATATGCACCCCGGCACCCCGGCAGCCACTCACAAAAGATTCCAGATGCACAACGACGACACAGAACACGACGCCCCTATCAATGAAGCCCGCCTGTGGCGCGACAACGGCTGGACCGCGCGCGTGATCAAGAACGAAGATGACGAGGGCTGGGCGGTGGAAATGATCAAGGATGGAGAATCCGAACCAGCGCTGGTCGGACCGTGGACCATGGGCCGCGATAAAAAGAATCCGAAACCGCTGGATACACCCGCCTTCCACACCCTGGTCAAAACCGCATCCGAAGTCTTGCGCCGTCACGAACAGCAATTGCACTCAGACCTGCATAAGAGCGTGATCGTCAACACAGCGACAAGCAGCATCACGGTGAAGCTGGATATCGTGCCGGATGAAGATGATCCCTATGCGACCCTCAGCGCCATCGACGAAGACGGCGAGGAGATCGCCGCCGTGCGCGTCGCGCCCAACTTCAAACTGACGCGCAGCAGTGCAGCGGACTGGATAGCGGCAGAGTACCGCAGGCCGCGTTAAGGCAGGCTAAAACGTTACGGAGGAGAATTACAGGCGGCTGTACAAACGCTGGAATTCTTCTTCCAGCGTATTTTTAGGCAGGCTGCTATTGCCACGGCCATACCAGTAACGTGCATTGCCGAGGTCGCCTTCGACCCGGTGCAGGTAGCCATGGATCTGGCATGAGAATTCATCCGAGTGTACTTGCACCAAAGCGTGCGCTTCTTCCCAGTGTCCTGCTTTTTCCAGATCCAGTACTTTTTTGTGATCACAAGCCATTTCTATTCTCTCCTGTTAATTCAGCTTCCGGTCCGTAACACTCCAGTTCAAAGGCTTCTGCATACTCTGCATTGAGTCCTGATCCGGTAAGACGATTGACGGCCAGCACGCGCTCATCGAAACCTTGTCCGCGTGTATTTAAATTCCGTTGATGCTGCGACGCATGCAGGCGCAACAGCTGCGCCTTCCACTCTGCATCATCCTGACCAAATGGCGTGTACAAATCGGTGCGCATCGCAACTGTCTTTG
>JBEBUE010000331.1:0-3812 GCA_040393485.1 Herminiimonas sp. | reverse complement strand
CAACAATGTATTGCGTGACAAGGCCAGATAAGCAGCCTGTACCTGCGCTGCTGCACGTTGCACATTTGGATGTTGTGCGACGGTCGTACCGTCGGTCAGCGCCTGGTTCGATGTCAGCTGGTCACGTGCGGCTTGCAATGCAGATTCAGCGGCAATCAATGCTGTCCGCGCATGTTCAAGATCTTCCTTCGCTACCGCACCGGTGCCGCTCAATTCCTGGCGACGTGCCAGATCATCACGGGCCCGCGCTACATCTGCGACACGTTGCGTGACTGCGGCATTCAGTGCACCGTTGTTGACGAACAGGGTACGTACTTCACGTACCGTCTGCGCCAGTTGTGCTTCTGCCTGGTCCAGCGCTACCTTGGCATCGCTGTGATCGAGGTCCACCAGCGGCTTGCCCGCCTCTACCAGTTCGGTATCGTCAGCGTGGATCGCCACTACCGTGCCGCTCACCTGCGGCGTTACCTGCACCACGTTACCGGCGACATAGGCATCATCGGTATCTTCAAAGTGACGCGCGTAAATTGCCCACCACACTCCGTAGGCGATCAATAACAAGGCCAGCAGGACAGACACCGCTATCAGGCGTTGGCGGCGTTTACCGTTGGTTTTAGGTGTTTCGGCTACTTCTGGGCTGGTCGTATTCATGATGCACTTCTCACGGAGGTGGAAACGGTAGTTGAATTGGAATTGTCTTTATCGAGGCCTTGTGCCTGGGCGTCAAAACCACCGCCCAGTGCCTTGATCAGGGTGATACGTAAATCGCTGCGACGTGCACGCGTATCGAGGTCGATGCGACGTTGCGACAGCATGGTCATCTGTGCCGACAATACCGGCAGCATATTGGTGGTGCCGACCCGTTCGCGTTGTTGCGCCAGCTGGAAGCTGTTGGCCGAAGCTTGCGTCGCCAGTTGTTGCTGTTCGCTTTGCAGGGTCGCTGCACGCAAGGACTGCACCTGGTCGGCCACGTCATGCAAGGCTTCCGTCAGGGTCTGGTTATAGGTTGCGACCGAACCGTCATACGATGCCACGCGACCTTTCAGGTTGGCGCGCAGGCTACGGTCAAAGATAGGCAGATAAATTGCAGGGCCAACACCCACTATGCCGCTGCTGCTTTTCAGTAAATTGCTCAGGCCCAGGCTGGAGAATCCGGCAAACGCCATGATGTTGACGTTTGGATAGAACAAGGTCTTGGCAGCATCGATATCGCCTTGTGCCGCTTCCACATGCCAGCGTGCAGCCACGATATCGGGCCGACGTCCGATCAAGCCCAGCGGCAAGGCATCCGGCAAGGCAATCGCTGTTTCGGATGGCAGATATGGCCGCTCGATTTGCAAGCCGCGATCCGGACCTTTGCCCAGCAAAGCGGCCAATTGATTGCGCGTCAGCGCGATGGCTTCATTCAGTTGCGCGTTTTCTGCGCGCAGGCTGGCGAGGCTTTGCGTGGTTTGCTGGTTTTCACTTTGGGTACCGAGGCCGACTTTAAAACGCAGTTGCGTCAGGCGCTGAATCTCGGCGGCAGCCTTCAATTGCTCCTGGTTTAAATCCAACTGTCCGTATTGACGTGCCAGTTGTACCCAGGCACGCGCCACTGCCGTGGAAATCATCAGACGAGCATTGTATTGCTCGGCTTGCGCCGCTTTTCCGGCTGACAAGGCACTGCGCAACTCAGCAGCGTGCTTGCCCCAGAAATCAAAATCATAAGAAAAATTCAGCGTCAGCTGATTATCAGACTTGTACTCGCCACCCAATGGCGGCGGGATAATGCCGTTCTCCGTATAGCGCTGATAGGTGCTGCTGGCGTTCGCCGACCACGATGGTCGTGCGCTCGCAGCAGCAACATCGGCCGCGGCCTGCGCCCCGGCGACACGTGCTGCCGCGACTTGTAAATTGGGATTGCCGGCGATGGCTTCATCCACCAAAGCCTGTAACTGGGCGCCACCTATGCTCTGAGCCCACGATGCATCCGGCCACTGACCTCCCTGCTGCGGCAACGATGTCGCGCTGGCGTAATCACTGCTTTGCTGCAGGGTAGCGCTGGTATCTATACCTTTGAAGCTGGCACAGGCACTTAGCAGGACGGCAGCACAACAAGCCGTCAGCAAACCGCGGAGCGGTATGTACAAACCTTGGTATGAAGAAGTTTTCATGATTGATCCTGCTTAATATTTTTGACCAGTCTTACTCGTCGCTTTTTCTGCTACAGGGACATCGCCGGCATTGCTATCCAACAGTTTTCGTAACAGGCTTTTCAGGGTCGTCACTTCCTCAACGCTGAAATCGGCAAAGCTTTGATTCAATACAACGGAATACAAGGCAGGCAATTGCTCGGCCAATGCTGCGCCAGTTTCAGTCAAATGCAAATCGATCACACGCCTGTCATCACCACGTGGCTTACGCACCAGCATGCCACGCTTTTGCAGGCGATCGACCATGCGGGTCATGGAGGCGGAATCCAGATAGAGCTCGCGCGACAGTTCGGCAGCAGTCGAAAAATTACCGCTCGCCAACATCATCACTACCGCACCCTGCGCCGACGTAATGTCATGCGCTGCCAGTTTGGCATCCACCCTTTTGGCCAGTTTGGTACGGGAGCGCGCCAGCAAATAGCCGACGCTGTCCTCTATGCAATATCTGCCTGCGGGGAACTTTTCTGTCACTTTTGTCATAATAGGGGTCATGTCAATAACTGCTTAGGCAGCTATTATGCCGAATAATTTAAAAGCTTGCAGCGGACCACAAAAAACGGGATTTAGGCAGGAAATATAATGCGCAGCGACGGCAAATGTCGCGCTATACAGAGGGTGCCATGCGCGGCAGCAGACAAAAAGGAAAGGCGAATGCCTGCCCACGCAGGCACTCGCTTACGACATCAGGCGCCAGCTGCAATCAGCAATTGGGCAATTTCTTCGTAGCCTTTTTCGCGCGCCAGGAAAAGCGGCGTTTTGCCCCACATATCGGTCATATGCGGAGACGCGCCGTGATCCAGCAGCAGCTTCACGATCTCTTGTTGTTTGGCACCGCCATCATTCAATACGATGGCCTCCAGCAATGGAGTCCAACCGACAAAGTTGGTGTGGTTCATATTGATCTCGGTTTCCTGCAACAGGATGCGCACGATTTCAAGATGGCCTTTTTCACAGGCTGGCGTCAGGCCCACGCCGCCAAAGCGCGTCAGGCGATTCAGGTCAGGATGCGCTTGTAATGCAATGCGCAGCAGCGGCACATCATTGTTCAGGCAGGCAATCAGAAACGGATTCAGACAGGTCTGATCCTGCTTGTTGATATCCGCGCCCTGGGCGATCAGGTACTCGACGCACGCATAGTGCTGTTTCAAGCTGGCCAGCGTAATCGCCGTACGCCCCTGCCGATTCGTTGCATCAATGTCGACACCCGTTGCCAGCAATACTTTCAACTGTGCCAGGTCACCATCATCCGCGGCCTGCAAAAACTGGCTAAGCGCTTCGCTTATTAACATGTGTGTTCCTCCAAGAAGTCGTGCTGCGTAGTCGTGCAGCCCATAGTCATGCTGCGTATTGCGCTACGTGCACTTTATATCTGATCGACCATCGTCGTCAGCCGCGCCCGAAAAATTCGGGAGCCTAATGAATACTCAACTGTGTGGACAATAAGGCATTTGACGCAGATCATGACTTCATCAGTCATGCTAGCAAGTGTCGTCATATGCATACGGCCACCGGCGAAATCAGCGCAAAGCAAAAAAAAAACACCACGCAAAAGCGTGGTGTTTTTAACTTGGCGTCCCCAAGGGGATTCGAACCCCTGTACTCACCGTGAAAGGGTGATGT
>JBEBUE010000330.1:0-3814 GCA_040393485.1 Herminiimonas sp. | reverse complement strand
TCTACGTCGACGTCGAAGGTCATCTGCAAGACGGCAAGGTCGAAAGCGCCTTGAAAGAGCTAAAAGACAACGCAGCATTTTTCAAAGTGCTGGGTTCGTATCCTTCCATTTTGTGATCTATAGCGGGCGCTGCATGCGGTGCCCGACTTTGCTTCAGACGTGATTAATTTTGGAATCTGCTATGTCAATTAAGTTTGGTCCTGACTACGTTCGTGCGATTGCGCCTTATCAGGGCGGTCGCCCGATTGCGGAAGTCGCGCGTGAATTCGGCCTCGATGAAGCAAAAATCGTCAAACTCGCTTCGAATGAAAACCCGCTCGGCATGCCCGAGTCCGCCAAACAGGCGATGGCTGCCGCGTTGGCGGATGCCGGTCGTTATCCGGATGGCAATGGCTTTGAACTGAAGGCAGCGCTGACCGCTAAATATGGCGTGCCGGCTGAATGGATCACGCTGGGCAACGGCAGCAACGACATCCTCGAACTGGCCGCGCACGCATTTGTGCAGCCGGGCCAATCGGTGATTTACGCGCAGTATTCTTTTGCCGTGTATCCATTGGCAGCACAAGCCGTCGGTGGCCGTTCGCTGGTGATTGCCGCGAAAGATTTTGGACATGACCTGGATGCAATGGCGGATGCGATAGAAGCGGATACGCGCTTGATCTTCGTAGCGAATCCGAATAATCCAACCGGTACCTTTATCCCCGGTGAACAGATCGAGTCTTTCCTGAAACGCGTGCCGCCTGAAGTGGTCATGGTGCTGGATGAAGCCTATACCGAATTCCTCGCGCCGGAACAGCAATATGATTCCATCGCCTGGGTCGCCAAATATCCTAATTTGCTGGTTTCACGTTCCATGTCCAAGGTCTATGGCCTGGCAGGTTTGCGTATCGGTTATGGCATCGCGCAAGCAGGCATTACTGATTTACTCAATCGTATACGCCAGCCTTTCAATGTGAACTCGCTGGCTCAAGCCGCTGCGATTGCGGCATTGAATGACCATGCTTTCGTAAAGAAAAGCGCGCAATTGAACGCTGCCGGTTATCGTCAATTGACACAAGCTTTCGATGAGCTGAAGCTGCGCTATTTGCCGTCTTCCGGCAATTTTGTCATGGTCAAGGTTGGTGACGACGATGGCGCCGGTGCGCGTGTTAACCTGGCTTTGCTGAAGCAGGGCGTGATTGTGCGACCAGTCGGTAACTACGGTTTGCCGCAATGGTTGCGCATCTCCATCGGACTGGAAGAAGAAAATACGATCTTCATCGCCGCGCTGAAAAAAGCCTTGGCCTGATTTTGTACTGAATCGATTAACCTTAATCCCTACGCTCTCGTGCTAAAAAAAATCGTCATCTTTGGAGTGGGTTTGATAGGTGGTTCGTTTGCGCGCGCTTTGCGTCAGGCGGGGGCGGTTGAGCAAATTGTTGGCGTAGGGCGCACTGCCAAAGTGTTGGAGCGTGCCAAAGAGCTGGGCATCATCGATGTCGCTAGCACTTCGGTTGAAGAAGCTTTGCGCGGTGCGGATCTGGTATTGCTGGCAGCGCCGGTTGCACAAACCGAAGTGATCCTGAAATCCATCAAACCTTATCTGCAGGCAGGTACTGTAGTGACCGATGCCGGCAGTATCAAAGGTGAGGTCGTTGCTACAGCGCGCGCAGTCCTGGGTGACAGGATTGCGCAATTCGTACCGGGTCATCCGATAGCAGGACTGGAGGCCAACGGTCCGGAAGCAGCGATTCCTGATTTATACGTAGGCAAGAAAGTCGTGCTGACACCGCTGGCTGAAAACGCAGCAGCAGATGTCGCCTTGGTGGCACAAGCCTGGCAACAATGCGGTGCCATCATCCATCAGCTCACCCCGGAAAACCACGACGCAGTATTTGCGGCCGTCAGTCATTTGCCGCATTTGCTGGCGTATGCACTGGTAGACGATATTGCGAACAAGCCGCATGCCGACTTGTTGTTCCAGTATGCCGCCAGCGGCTTCCGTGACTTCACGCGGATAGCCGGCTCTTCGCCGGAGATGTGGCGTGACATTAGTTTGTCGAACCAGGGCGCGATTCTGACTGAGCTGGATGCCTATATTGCGCAACTGACCCGCTTCCGCGCGCAATTGGCTGCTGGCGATGGTAGTGCGATGCAGGCGATGTTTGCGAATGCGCAACGGGCGCGTCAGAATTGGCAGCGCAGCATAGAAACGGCTGAACCCCAGCACCAACCAGATGGCGATGAATGAAACATTATCCGCATTATCTTGACCTGCAACCTGCAATGCACGCCAAAGGCGTAGTGCGTTTGCCTGGTTCCAAAAGTATTTCCAACCGTACTCTGTTGCTGGCTGCACTGGCACAGGGGACGACACATATCCGTGATTTGCTGGCTTCCGACGATACGCATGTGATGCTGATGGCATTACAAAAGCTGGGCGTTAAATGGGAGCAGATAGGCGAGTCACAGGATTACATCGTGCATGGTGTCGACGGCTCTTTTCCGGTACATCAGGCAGATCTGTTTATGGGTAATGCGGGTACCGCGATACGTCCGTTGACAGCTGCGCTGGCAGTGACGGGCGGCGATTACACCTTGCATGGCGTATCACGCATGCATGAGCGGCCTATCGGTGATCTGGTTGATGCCTTGAATGCGATCGGCACACATATTGAATATACCGGTGAGCCCGGTTACCCGCCGCTGCACATCCAGCGTGGCCGCATACATGCGCATGAAATGTCGGTGCGCGGCAATGTTTCCAGTCAGTTTCTGACGGCACTGTTGATGGCCGCGCCTTTGATGGCGCGCGAACAGGATGTGACGATTCATGTGATCGGCGAGCTGATCTCCAAACCGTATATCGAAATTACGCTGAACCTGATCCAGCGCTTTGGCGTGGAAGTACAACGCAATGGCTGGCAATCGTTCACGGTAAAAGCCGGTCAACGCTATGTGAGCCCGGGCAATATCCATGTTGAAGGCGATGCGTCGTCGGCATCCTACTTCCTGGCAGCAGGTGCGATCGCAGGTGGTCCGGTGCGTGTCGAAGGTGTGGGGCAGGACAGTATCCAGGGCGATGTCCGTTTCGTCGAGGCGCTGGAGCAAATGGGCGCGACCATACGCATGGGCGATAACTGGATAGAGGCCGAGTCGAATGGCGTCTTGCGCGCGATTGATGCTGACTTCAACCATATTCCGGATGCCGCGATGACGATAGCCGTTGTGGCGCTGTATGCCGATGGTCCGAGCATCTTGCGCAATATAGGCAGCTGGCGTGTGAAGGAAACTGATCGCATCAGTGCGATGGCGACCGAGCTGCGCAAGCTGGGTGCGATCGTGGAAGAGGGCGAAGACTATTTGAAGGTGACGCCGCCGGCAGAGATACTGTCCGCAGCGATCGATACTTATGACGACCATCGCATGGCCATGTGCTTCTCACTAGCCACACTGGATGGTGCAGCACGTCGTGGCAACAAGGAGCGCATCAATGATCCGCAATGCGTGGCCAAGACCTTCCCCGAGTATTTCGAAGCCTTTGCCAAGGTTACCGAAGAGAGTTTGTTTTAATGCATGGCGGGATGTTGTGATATCCCGCCAGGTATCCATTCCTTTTATGACTCCGGCCTGATGCCTGGGTTGTATTTTTGACACACTTGTTACATGACATCCACTCCATCTTCCGCCATTCCGGTCATCGCTATCGATGGACCTACCGCTTCCGGTAAAGGCACGGTTGCCCAACTGGTAGCGACCGAACTGGGCTTCCACTACCTCGATTCTGGTGCTTTGTACCGTCTGACCGCCTTGTCCGCTTTGTATCGCGGTATCG
>JBEBUE010000329.1:0-3829 GCA_040393485.1 Herminiimonas sp. | reverse complement strand
AGTCGTCCTTATTGCCGGCGGCGCCAAGAACCTCGGCGGCCTGATTGCGCGCGATCTGGCAGAGCAAGGTGCAAAAGCGGTTGCCATTCATTACAACAGTGCTGCCAGTGCCGCTGATGCCAAAGCTACCGCCGCCGCGATTGAGCGTGCAGGTGCACGGGCCGTTATCCTGCAAGGAGACTTGACCTCTGCCGCAGCTGTTGAAAAGCTGTTTGCCGACGTCATTGCAACGATTGGCCGACCAGACATCGCCATTAACACCGTCGGCAAAGTGCTGAAGAAACCGATGACAGAGATCAGCGAATCCGAGTATGACGAAATGACAGCCGTCAATAGCAAGTCGGCCTTCTTCTTCCTTAAAGAGGCTGGCAAGCACGTCAACGATAACGGCAAGGTGTGTACGTTGGTGACTTCTTTGCTGGGCGCATTCACACCGTTTTATGCAGCGTATGCAGGTACCAAGGCGCCGGTAGAACACTACACGCGTGCCGCAGCCAAGGAGTTTGGTGCACGTGGCATCTCGGTAACAGCAGTTGGTCCAGGCCCGATGGATACATCGTTCTTCTATCCGGCTGAGGGTGAGGATGCGGTCGCTTATCACAAGACGGCGGCAGCGCTCTCGTCATACAGCAAGACCGGTTTGACCGATATCGAAGACGTAGTGCCCTTCATCCGGCATTTAGTGAGTGATGGCTGGTGGATCACGGGACAGACGATCCTGATCAATGGCGGTTACACCACCAAGTAAGTGACGCTATCGCATATCACTAGTTACCGTGCGTGATCTGTTTCACGCAGCGTTCTTCCATCTTCAAAGTGGCAGCAGGCTGCGAGGGCACGCACGGTTCTGGCAGGGATGGATGCCGGGTCGAATGAGCGCAATGGATTTTTATGCCGGGGAGGATGCCGCAATACTTGGCGCAGGACGATCCAGCAAGTAAGTAAAAAAAATAGAAATGAAAATAGCAACGCTGGAAAGTAATCAACTTGAGTCCGAGGTATTGCAGCGCATTATTGTCGAAGCAGGACATGAATGCATTGCATTCTTTACCGGACAAGCCTTGATCGATGCCTTGCACTACAAGAAGTTTGATTTGTTGATCCTGGAGTGGCATTTTCCGGACATGGATGGGCATGCGGTCATCAAGGCGATCAGGCGTGGCAAGAGTAAAAACATGATGGTGATGTTTCTCACGCATCAGATCTCGGATGCAGATGTAGCAATGGGACTGAAGGCCGGCGCCAATGATTACGCAACCAAACCTATAGCAGCATCCGACCTGATAATTCGCATCCAAGCATTATCAAAAATAGCGTCGCATTCTATTTTGGAAAAAAATAAACCAGTCAAACGCATGCCTGATTTGTTAGGGGTGGGTTTTTATCATTTTGACCTGGTATCCGGAATTGCCTCCATTCGCGGCAAAGCAGTCGATTTGCAGCCCAAGGAATTTGATATCGCGGTACTGCTTTTTTTCCACGCCGGAGAACTCATTTCAAGAGAAAAAATCATGAATGAAATATGGCGGCGTACCCCTCGGGTGACTTCCCGCACATTAGATTCGCATATGTCGCGGGTGAGAAATAAATTGCAGCTAAGGCCGGATAACAATGTCAGGTTGAGTACGGTCTATACCGTCGGATATCGCCTGGATATTTTATAGCGCAGCATTGAGGCCTGATTTTCGTCAGACGTTTTTTGTCAGATGTTATAAAGGCGCAAGAGCGCTTATTCCGATACGTTGCTTTCACTCCGGCCTGATGAGTGCCCGATTTTTTCCGACAAATAAGATGTGATCGGCAGCGATAGCTTGTTGCGTCAACTCGTTGCGATCCACCACGACCAGTTCGTTTTTCGTATTTTTGTTAAGCGCTGCATCTGGTTCGTAATGCAGTGCATTACGGGCGTAGTAATCGGATGAATACTCAGGGTGTACCCGATACGCGAGTTGGGTTCCCGGTGCGGCAAAGCGATGGAAGGCCTGGATCAGATCACGGTCTGAATTGGCGCTGGCTTTACTGACGACATAAGGGCCGAACATCAGCGCAAGCACTGCCAGCATCGCGAGTGAAATGCCGGTGCGGGTTTGTGTGGTCGCGGATGCGTTTTCCAGCCATCTTGCTACCAGCACGCTAAAAGGCAGGGCGGCAGTCAGGCCATAGGTCCAGATGATATTGCGGCTGAAGGTAAAGAACAGCAATGGTGCCAGCGTCGCACACCACAGGAAGCGTTCTATCGCTAACGATGGTTGGGCACGCTTGCTAAAGAATCGCAGCAGCTCACTGACGAAGACACCCAGCCATGGCAATATTCCTATGCTCCAGAATATCCAGATCGCCCCCATAGGTTGCTGTTGCGCGATACCGTAGTGATCGCCTTTCCAGCCAGGCACCAGGAAGCGCGAAAAGTGTTCGCCGATGATGAAGTAGTTCAGGAAACCAGGATTGGTATATTCGGCAGCGATGTACCACGGCATGAAGATGCCGAGCGCCAGTGCCAGTCCGCCCCAGCTGAATACCTGGCGCAACATCTGCCACGGACGGCGCTCCACCAATGCATATGCGATCAGCGGCAAGCCGATTAAGGCCCAGGTCGCCAGACCCTTGCATAGTGCACCCAGCCCGACCATGCTCCAGAAGGCGAGTCGCCATTTGAATGCTTCGTCACCGACAGTGTTGAGCGTGCGCCACGCGAAATAGAGCGCGGCGACGATGATCACCATTTGCAGCGCGTCAGTCATGACCGCACCCGCGCACAGGAAGAATAAGGGCGACGCAGCCAGCACCGGAGCAACCAGCCAGCTACGACGCAGCTTCATTTCCTTCGCAAATCCCATTGCAACGACTATCGCCAGCAAGGATGCCAATAGTGCAGGCAGGCGTGCAGCGAACTCATTGATGCCAAATATTTCCATGGAGACGGCGCTGGCCCAGGTCGATAGTGGCGGCTTGGCAAAAAAGGGCGTGTGCGGATCGATATGTGGCATCAGCCAATAGCCATTGCTGACTGCCTGCCGGGCAATTTCACCGTAGCGCGCTTCGGTTGTGTCCGCCAGCGGCAGTAACGCCATCAAACCGATGCGATAAGCCAGCAGTAGCAAAGCAGCGACCAGCAGGTACCAGACGTAAGTGGGAACTTGTCGCTGCTGTGCGCGTGGCGGATGTGCTGCAAACGAAATCGATTCAGGAAATGTTTGGGGATTCATGCTGTTCTCTAAGGGGGAAGGCCGGACGCGCTTCCACGCGTGTCGCCGTATCGGCAATGATTTGTTTGATGCGTATGGTGGCGACCAGACCCTGTCCGTCGTCAGGGTTGTCCAGCGTGATGGTGGCGTTGTGCTGGGCGGCGATCGTCCTTGCGATGAAAAGTCCGAGGCCGCTGCCGGAGACACCACTGCCTTCGCGCCGATAAAAACGGTCAAACACACGTTCCCGGTCCGTCGCAGGAATGCCAGGGCCGTTATCAGCTACCTGTAGCAGCGCATAACCGCCGGCACTCGATACGCTGACATCGACGCGGCCATGTGCGGGCGTATAGCGCACTGCATTGTCGACCAGGTTGCCGAGCAGGATGCGCAAGTTCTCTTCATCACCGTAGGCGTAAATGTGGCTATCGCTGCCATCGGCTGGTGCTACCAGGCCGAGATCCACATGTTTGTGCTCGGCCTGCGGTGCCAGATCGGAAACCACACCTGCGACCAATTGTTGCAGATCGACTTTGCGGTAACGACGGTCTGGTAAGCGTCCTTCATGCCGTGCCAGTGTCAGCAGCTGTTGCACCAGATGGGTGGCGCGGTTCAGGCGTTCATGTAATTTATCCAGTCCCGCT
>JBEBUE010000328.1:0-3849 GCA_040393485.1 Herminiimonas sp. | reverse complement strand
TAGATAATGACGCGATCGCCCTTTTGGATGCCCAGTTCTTTCAGGCCGTTGGCGAATTTGCAGACGCGTTCGTACAGTTCTTTATAGGTGACACGTGTCACCTTGCCGTCATCCGACTCAAAAATCAGCGCGACTTTGTCGGCATTGCCATTGGTGAGGTGGCGATCGAGGCAGTTGTAGGAGACGTTGAGTTCACCGTCTTCGAACCATTTATAGAAAGGCGCATTCGACTCGTCGAGTCGTTTGGTGAAAGGTTTGCTCCAGATGACATTCTGCTGCGCCAGGCGCGCCCAGAATCCTTCGTAGTCTTCCGCGGCTTCAGCACATAGAGCGTTATACGCATCCATGCCGCTGATGGCGGCATTGTTTACGAAATTTGCAGGCGGATTGAATACCCGCTCCTCTTGTTTGAAGCTCTCGATGCTGGACATTGTCCCCTCCAATATGGATTTTATTTGTTACCCACAATATGCTTTTACACTTACTGAAGCCTTACACGAATTTGACCTCGTGGCCAGGCTCCGACAAGCTGAAATCGCCTACCCGTACTGCACAGGAAAACGGCCTGCACGTGTAAAATGCAGTCTTCCGTTTTAGCCTAGTTACTCCAACGCATCTCATGAAACCACCTGTATCTACTGACGAATTGCCAACAAAACAGCCTATACCGCCGCTGGCGAGATTTATTTTCATGACGCGCTGGCTACAGTTACCATTGTATCTGGGTCTGATTTTGGCGCAATGCGTCTACGTTTTTCATTTCTGGGTCGAATTATCTGATTTGATCGGCGCCGTGCTCGGCAATCCTGAGTCTCTGCAACACATCATCGACGCCGTGGCGATTCCGGGCGCAGCCAAACCGAGCAAATTGAATGAAACGACTATCATGCTAGTGGTATTGGGCCTGATCGACGTGGTGATGATTTCCAACTTGCTGATCATGGTCATCATCGGCGGCTACGAAACCTTTGTTTCCCGCATGAATCTGGAAAGCCATCCGGATCAACCGGAATGGTTGTCACATGTAAACGCATCCGTACTGAAAGTAAAACTGGCAACGGCGATCATCGGTATTTCATCCATCCACCTGCTGAAAACCTTTATCAACGCTTCCGCCTACGATACCAAGACCTTGCTGGCACAAACCGGCATACATATAGTGTTCCTGTTCTCCGCCATGGCGATCGCCTATAGCGACCGCATCATGGCTCACACCGCTGCAATCAGCGATTCCCATTAATCCTCCTTCTCTAGCCGACACTGCCATGACCATCATTAAACAAGACGATTTAATCGAATCCGTTGCAGCAGCCTTGCAGTACATCAGCTACTACCATCCGCAGGATTACATCCAGCATTTGGCACGCGCGTATGAATCAGAGCAAAGCCCGGCAGCGAAGGATGCGATTGCACAGATCCTGACCAATTCACGTATGTGTGCGGAAGGCAAACGTCCACTGTGCCAGGACACCGGCATCGTGAACGTGTTCCTGAAAGTGGGCATGGGTGTGCGCTTTGAAGGCTTCTCGGGCTCGGTGACCGACGCTGTCAACGAAGGCGTGCGCCAGGCATACAACCATCCGGATAACACCTTGCGCGCGTCCATCGTCGCCGATCCTCATTTCGAACGTAAAAATACCAAGGACAACACGCCTGCTGTCGTGCACGTGGAATTGGTGCCGGGCAATACGGTCGATGTGCAAGTCGCAGCCAAAGGTGGAGGCTCGGAGAATAAAACCAAATTCGTCATGCTGAATCCATCCGACTCGCTGGTGGACTGGGTCATGCAAACCGTACCGTTGATGGGCGCCGGCTGGTGCCCGCCGGGCATGCTGGGCATAGGCATAGGCGGTACCGCAGAACGCGCGATGCTGATGGCGAAACAAGTGTTGATGGAAGACATCGACATGTACGAGCTGAAAAAACGCGGCCCGCAAAACAAGACTGAAGAATTGCGTATCGAGCTGTGCGACAAGATCAACTCGCTAGGCATAGGCGCACAAGGCCTCGGTGGCCTGACCACCGTGCTCGACGTAAAGATCATGATGCATCCGACGCATGCGGCATCGAAGCCGGTAGCGATGATCCCGAACTGCGCAGCGACCCGCCATGCACACTTCGTACTCGATGGCTCCGGCCCGGTTTATCTGGATCCACCTGCGCTGTCCGATTGGCCTAAAGTCAACTGGATGCCAGATACCGAGCAATCCAAACGCGTAGACCTGAATACCCTGACCAAGGAAGAAGTCGCGTCGTGGAAACCAGGCCAGACCCTACTGTTGAACGGCAAAATGCTGACCGGTCGCGATGCAGCACACAAACGCATACAGGACATGTTGGCCAAAGGTGAAAAACTGCCGGTCGATTTCACCAACCGCATTATTTACTACGTCGGCCCGGTTGATCCGGTGCGTGACGAAGTAGTTGGCCCGGCTGGTCCGACCACTGCGACCCGCATGGATAAATTCACTGAAATGATGCTGGCGCAAACCGGCCTGATTTCGATGGTCGGCAAAGCCGAACGCGGCCCGACCGCGATCGAAGCGATCAAGAAGCACAAGTCTGCTTACCTGATGGCGGTCGGCGGTGCTGCTTACCTGGTATCGAAAGCAATCAAGAACGCTAAAGTACTGGGCTTTGAAGACCTCGGCATGGAAGCGATTTACGAATTCGATGTACAGGACATGCCTGTCACGGTCGCGGTAGATTCCACCGGCACCTCGGTGCACACGACCGGTCCGAAGGAATGGAAAGAAAAAATCGAAAAGATACGTCTGAACGATATTCCCGTTTCTGCAGTCTGACACCGTACCTCAACCGAGTTGACCTAGACCGTGAGTTTTTCCGCTTACCCTGATCCTGTGGCCGCCGAAGCACCAATCGGTATTTTTGATTCGGGCGTCGGCGCCCTGTCCGTACTGCGCCATATCCAGGCGCGCCTGCCGTCCGAGCATTTGCTGTGTTTTGCGGATTCGGGTTACGCGCCATATGGCGGCAAATCCGATGCAGAAATCATAGAGCGCACGCTGGCGATAGCCGCCTTCCTGTCGACCAGGAATATCAAAGCCATCGTGGTTGCCTGCAACACGGCCACCGCCGCCGCGATAGAAGCATTGCGCCAGCACTATCCACAACTGATCATCGTCGGCGTGGAACCTGGTTTGAAGCCGGCTGCAGTCTTCAGCAAAAGCGGCAAGGCAGGTGTACTGGCGACGGCCAGCACGCTCGCCAGCAGTCGTTTTATCGCATTACGCGACCAGATCAGCAGCAGTACCGGCGTCACCTTCCTGACGCAAGCTTGTGTCGGCTTGGTCGAGCAAATCGAAAAAGGCGAGCTGGATTCTGCTGAAACCATCGCCATGCTGGAACGCTACGTCACCCCACTGCTACAAGGCGGTGCCGATACGCTGGCGCTGGGTTGCACGCACTACCCGTTCGTGCAGCCTGCGATAGAGGCGATTGCACAACGCGAAAGCACGGCTCCCGTCACTATTATCGATACCGGCGAAGCCGTATCACGCCAGCTCGAGCGCCTGCTGCAACAGCGTGGCCTGCAACGCTTTGAAAACGCCGCAGGATCGCTGCAAGCCTTTACCACCGGCAGCCGCAGCGCCCTGATCCATGCCTTCGCCAGGCTGCTGAACCAGCACCCGAGCGTGACCGAAATGCCTGCCAAAACAGCGGCTTAAGAAAATTTCACGTCATTTCTTGAATTGATTTGCCAGCTGCGTATGAATTTTGTATAATGCGCAGCTGTCCTGCAGAACATTGCAAGGCAGATAGTTGTAAATCAGTGGTGGCTGTAGCTCAGTTGGTAGAGTCCAGGATTGTGATTCCTGTTGTCGTGGG
>JBEBUE010000327.1:0-3849 GCA_040393485.1 Herminiimonas sp. | reverse complement strand
CTATCCTCACTGATCAGCGTCATCCTGATCCGTATCGTCATGGTCACCGCGCTGAGTTATGGCCTCTCCAAGTACGCGCTGGATATGGTGGTACGCATGCTGGTGCTCGAACTGATACCTTTGACTGCTGCCCTCTTCGTCGCGCTGCGCCGTACCTTGCCGGATGGCGTAGAGCTGGCCGAAATGCGCAGGCGCGGCGACCTGCTGGCGATGCGCCAGCAAGGTATAGACCCGATACGTGCCGAATTTTTCCCGCGTGCAATCGCCGGTATTTTCTCGGTCTGGATGCTGGCTGCCGTCAGTTGCATACTGGCGCTGATCCTGACGTATCTGTCTATATACGGTTTCACGCAATGGGCACTGGCTGACTACACACGTGTCGTCGGCCAGATATTTAATCCTTCGGTATCGATGATTTTCCTGTTGAAGACTTTATTCTTCAGTCTTGCTGTATCGTTGATTCCGATGGCTTCATCGCTTTACGATAATCCGCGGGAACCACTGGCCAGCCGCCTCAAGGCAGCCAGCGAACTGGCAGCCATGGTCAGGCTGTTCTTCGTTATCCTGCTGATACAGATTGCTTCCCTGATGGGCAATTATTTCTAACCCTGACAAAGGCTGTGCCTGATTGCCATGCAAGTACCACCAGAACAGACACCTAATCCGCCATCACCGAACGCTCAATTGCGCGCGGTAGTGCCGCACAACCTGGAATTCAAGGCGGCCATCCTGCTGCTGTTCCTGGTCGCCCTCATCGCCAGCTCGGTCGCTTATCTGATGTATGCACGCGGCGCCTTCGAAGCAACGCAGGAACTGGTATTGCTGGCCGATGATTCAGATGGCGTCAGTGTCGGCATGGACCTGACTTTTTCAGGCTTCCCGGTCGGCCGTATCAATCGCATCGAACTGGGCAAGGATGGCAAGGCACGTATCCTGGTCGCGATTGCTAAAAAAGATGCGCACTGGCTGCGTATCTCCAGCATCTTTACGATGGAGCGCGGCATCGTCGGCAGCCCGCGTATCCGCGCCTTTACCGGCGTCCCTACTGATCCGCCGCTGGAAGATGGCGCCGAGCGCACCCTGCTGGTCGGCGACGTGGCAGCAGAAATACCGTTGCTGGTTTCCGCCGCCAAGCAATTGATCGATAACGTCAACAACCTGACCTCAGCCGAATCGGCACTCAATGCCAGCCTGACCAACCTGCAGGGCCTGACCGACAAGCTCAACGGCAAGCATGGTGCTTTGGGGGCGCTGGTCGGCAGCGACAAAGATGCACAAAAAATCCTGCAGACTCTGGATCGCGCCAACGATGTACTGGCCAAGGTTGACGGCTTGCTGGTCAAAACCGACAAGCAAGTGTTTGGCAAGGATGGCGATAGTCAGGCCACCATAGTCCAGCTCAACGCGATGCTGGGCGAAGCTCGCAACAGTTTGAAGAAAATCGATACCGTACTGGCCGATGCACAAGTCATCAGCGGCAATGCCAAAGCCGCCAGCGGCGACCTGGGCTCACTGCGAGCCGATGTCGATCGCAGCCTGCGCAAGGTGGAACAGCTCGTCAATGAAATCAACCGCAAATGGCCATTTGCCCGCGATACGGAGTTGAATCTGCCATGAAGACTATCCGTCTCGCCCCTGCTCTATTCGCCACCCTGCTATTAGCCGCATGCGCGGGTAAACCTGTGCCGGACTGGCAAATCAATGCGAAGGATGCGACCGAACGCGCCAGCAACGCCTACCTTGCCGGGAATACCCGCGTCGCCGATCAGGAATTCCTATATGCCCGCAATGAAGTCACCCGCACCGGACGCATAGACTTGCTCGCACGCGTGGAACTCACACGCTGCGCAGCCCAGGTCGCGAGTCTGGTGCTGGATGACTGCACCGAATTTGAAAAATTGCGACAGGATGCACCCGCCGCCGAAGTCGCTTATGCCAATTACCTGGCAGGCAAAATCCAGTCATCGGAAATCGCGCAACTCCCGGCCCAGCATCGCGCAGTGGCCGGAGCCAGCTCGGACAGCGCAGCTGCGAGTGCCATGCTCGGCATCGAAGACCCGCTATCCCGCCTGGTTGCTGCCGGCGTCTTGCTGCAGGACAAACGCGCGTCTCCCGCAGTCATCAGTGCAGCAGTCGAAACTGCGTCGGCACAGGGCTGGCGACGGCCTTTACTGGCCTGGCTCGGAGTGCAGGCCATGCGCGCAGAACAAGCCGGGGATATGGCAGAAGCCCAGCGTTTACGCCGGAAAATGACACTGGTAGAAGGTAGCAAGTAACAGATCAAGTTCAGAAAGGCATGAAAGCCACATAAACGACTGTCAGCAAATTTTTCTAAAAAAACCTTTTATACTGTATGTTTATACAGTATATTGCTAACTCACCTGTTCATCGGGTGCGTTATCCCAAAACAGCATTTGGAGGTTTTATGGCCGCAGTCGCAAGCAATTTCACTTTCCCAGCAGCGTCCTTTCCTGAGTCCGCATGGTCGGCAGAAGCAGCACAAGCCGCGCGTGCACATCCACAACCGTCCGCTTATCGCGCGCTGGACCTGGAATTGCCGAATGGCGGCTGGCCTGCTTCGGTACTGATCGAATTGCTGCTGGCGCAACCTGATATCGGCGAACTGCGCCTGCTGGCTCCCACCCTGACGCGCCTGACACAGGAAGGTAAAACCGTGATTTTGCTGGCGCCTGCGCATATTTCCGCCGCCCTGTCCGACCTCGGTCTGGATAAAAACCACCTGATCCTGATCGAAGCCGACAAGCCTATGGACCGCATCTGGGCCGTCGAACAAGCCGTCAAAAACGTGCACTTCGGTGCCCTGCTGTGCTGGTTGCCGGAAGCGCGTCCCGATCATCTGCGTCGCCTGCAATTGATGGCCGCCGCCAACGATGGCCTGACTTTTGTATTCCGTCCGCTGGAAGCACAAAACCAGTCTTCGCCAGCCCCTTTGCGCATGTTGTGCCAACCTGCTGCTGACGGTCGTATGTCGGTAGAGATCATCAAGCGTCGCGGCCCGGTGCATTGCAAACCTATCGTCCTGCCACTCGCGGTACCAGCCATCATGCACCGTCCGCGCATCGCCCGCTCCTTAAGCTCACCCGTATTCGAGATGCCGTCATATACCATTGCACACTCCGCACTGGCAGCCACCGCAGCCCGCCATCGCGCAGCCTTGCCGGTTTAATCCGGAATGCCGTTGCAAACACTTGTATAGAAAACATTTTTTAATGGCAAGCACGCACACATAGCCGTATGATGGGGTATCCCAATTCCATGCCCCACAATGGCCACCATCCTCAATACCCGTCTTGCCAAGCTGCGCGCGCTGGTTGTGGACGATATGCAGACGATGCGTCAGAACATCCGCACCCAGCTCGGCCAACTCGGTATCGAGCAAGTCGACCAGTCCGCAACGCCAAATGATGCGATCAAACGCATACGCAATACCAGTTACGACGTCATCATCTGCGACTACAACCTGAACAAGGAAACCAACGGGCAGCAAGTACTGGAGTACTTGCGCTCGCAAAAGCTGTTGTCGCCGACCGCCATGTTCTTCATGGTGACAGCCGAAAGCAGCTATGACAGCGTAGCCAGTACCGCAGAGTTCCAGCCTGACGCTTATATGGTGAAGCCACTGACAGGTGGCAAGATCGCCGATCGCCTGGAACGCCTGCTGGATCGGCAGCAAGCATTGAAACCAATCACTGACCGCCTGCAAATGAAAGACCTGACGGGTGCCATCACGGAATGCGATACCGTACTCGCAGCCGAACCCAAGTGGATAGTCGACATCCTTAAAATCAAGGCAAGCTCCGCGCTTGAGCTCGGCAATATTGAACAGGC
>JBEBUE010000326.1:0-3898 GCA_040393485.1 Herminiimonas sp. | reverse complement strand
ACATCGAAGAAGCGGAAGAGATGGCTGACCGCATCGGCGTGATCCGCAAAGGCGAACTGATACTAGTGGAAGACAAGGCCGCATTGATGGCCAAGCTCGGTAAGAAGCAATTGCGTTTGCACCTGCAACAACCGCTGCAAACGATTCCATCCGAACTATCCAACTGGCAGCTCGAACTATCGACCGACGGTAATGAATTGATCTATACGTTTGATGCGCAGAGCGAACAAACCGGCATCGCCGAATTGCTGAAGAAGCTGGGCGAAAACGGCATTGATTTCAAGGATCTGCAATCGAGCCAAAGCTCGCTGGAAGAAATATTCGTTAACCTGGTGAGGTCGCCGACATGAACATCTACGCTATCCGCGCCATTTATAAATTCGAACTGGCGCGCACCTGGCGCACGCTGATGCAAAGCATCGCATCGCCGGTCATCTCCACTTCGCTTTACTTTGTCGTCTTTGGCGCTGCGATCGGCTCGCGCATGGTGGAAGTCAATGGCGTCAGCTACGGCGCCTTCATCGTACCGGGCCTAATCATGATGGCGCTGATGACGGAGAGTATCTCGAATGCGTCGTTCGGCATCTTCATGCCCAAGTACGCAGGCACCATCTACGAGATATTATCGGCACCGGTATCCTACGTCGAGATCGTGATCGGCTATGTCGGTGCAGCTGCGACCAAATCCATCATCCTCGGTGTCTTGATACTGGCCACGGCACGACTCTTTGTCACCTTCGAGATTGCGCATCCGGTGCTGATGATCGTATTCCTGGTATTGACTGCTGTCACCTTCAGCATGTTTGGCTTCATCATCGGCATCTGGGCGACCGGTTTTGAAAAGCTCCAAATCATCCCTATGCTGATCGTGACACCGCTGGCCTTCCTCGGTGGGAGCTTTTACTCGATCAGCATGTTGCCGGACGTCTGGCAAAAAATTGCCCTGATCAATCCGGTGGTATACCTGATCAGCGGCTTCCGCTGGAGTTTCTATGGGGTGTCCGACGTCAGCGTAATCGTCAGCATAGTCATGACACTGGTCTTCCTGAGTGCCTGCATGACGGCGGTCTGGTATATCTTCAAGACCGGCTATCGCCTGAAAACCTGACCCGCGCTGCAGTTTTATTGACGTTAATCAAAATATCAAGCAAGCTGTCGCGGTAGTCTAGGGACCTGACAGTCCGCGACATATGCGCAATTACTTCTTTTCGACAGGGATTCGATGAATAAAATTACACTGGCTTTTTTGACCTTGCTCCCGGTAGCCGCTTTTGCCCAGCAAGTTGATCCTTGCCTCACCAAAGGCACACCGCAAGAAATGAATGCCTGCGCCAAGGAAGCCAATCAAAAAGCACAAGAGAAACTGGATACCGTTTATAAGGCGCTGCTGAAACAAATCCCTAACCAGGATCAGGACGGCATTCCTTACACCGCGACCAAGAAACAATTGCGTCTCGCGCAAAAAGACTGGGCGCAGTTCGTCGAACAGGATTGCAAGACCATCAGCATCTACAACAAGGGCAGCATCCTGAAAGACATCGAGTACTACAGCTGCACCCGCCTGCACGCAGAACAACGCGCGTCCGACCTGGAGCGTTTCCTGAGCCGTCGCAGCAAGGCTAAATCGTAATCAGCAGTCAACGGTGGACCTGGACGAGCATCAGCGCTCTTGCAGGTTCGCCCGCATGCTGCCATACGGGTCGTCGATGATATAGCGCCACGACCCGTCTTCCTGCTTACGCAATACCTCCAGCGTATCCACGCTCGCCTCCACCAGCTTCCCCTCCGCATCCTGCCACGACAGATTCGCCTTCATACGATTCGTCGCCAGTGTTCCGTCGCCGCTCAAAGTGAATTTGATAAAGGCGATATCGAATGTCGGTTTCAGCGCGATCAGCGCTGCATTATTCTTCCGTATCTCATCCAGTCCGCTCATGGTACGGCCGGACTTGGAAAACAGGACAGCGCTCGACTCATAAACGGCGACAGAAGTTTCAATATCACCCGTCTCCAGCGCCTGCACCAATACGCGACTGACGTCATCAGGCTGGCGCGTACGCGCGCTCAGATCGTTAAGTGTGTTCGGCATCATTGTTCCCGGAAAAATAAACGGCAAGTACAGGGTACTTGCCGCTCACTATTTTGTCACGGGATGCCGACCGGATGTTTGCTTTAGAAACCCAGGCTGGCCTGCAACCATGCCGTCGGGCCACGACTGCTCCATTCCGGAACAGAGGTTGGCGTGCCGCCATAGGTGCGCCAGGCGAGAGACGCTTTGATTTGAACGTTCGCTACAAAAGCATTCATACCGAAACCTGCACCGGACAAGGTGCGCGTGTTCGGTGCGGCGGGTCCGAATGGCGTGTGGTTGATTTTGACTGACCCGGTATCGTAGAACAGCGTGCCTTGCAAACCTGGGGTGAAGGTATGGCGCAACTCTACCGTCGCCAGTACTCCCTCATCACCTATGCCCTCGCCTTGCGGATAAGCGCGGACACCGGTCGCGCCACCCAGCGCGAATTTCTCCGATGAATCCAGGTTCTTGCTGGCTTCCTGTCCGGCGACAGATACGTACACACTATTGCGGTCCGTGATGCGTTGCAGGCGTGCCAGGTTGTATGACAGACGTGAGTAGTTGCCGTTAGATTTGGCTGACGCATTGTCGATAACCAGTGCCGACGCAGATTTGATATCGAGCTGGCCGAATATGCCCGACAGGCTCATGCTATTTATGCCGCCACCGCCAAATGCATCCTGGCGTGTACCGAAGATACCGACGGTGACCAGCTTGGCGCGCTTGTCGGTCGTGGTCGAAGTCGCATCCACGCTATCGCTTAGCTTCTTTTGTTCCCAGCTCAGCGTACCGTTCAGATTGCTGAACTGGCTACGTATAAACGGATATGTCGCAAAGACGCTGGCACTGCTGGCCGCACCATGCGCATCCAGTCGTTTGAATTCCTTGTCCAGTTCATAGCGGGTTTCAAAGTACGCAGCTCCAAGGCGCAAGCCATCGCTGCCAACAGGCAACTGATACGCCACACGACCATAGTTGAGACCGCGTCCGCTGGTCAGGACATTGGCGGTCAACACATCACCTATCTGCAAGGGGCTGTTGATATTCAGCGTGCCGCCCAGGCGATAAGCGCCAACATAACGATTACCGTAGTTATCGAAATCGATGTTGCCGCTATACGCTGCGCCCGGCTCCAGCTGTACTACCAGATCCGAGGTACCGACGCTGGCTCCCGGTTGCAGGGTCGCGCGTGCATTCGTTACGCCCGGCGTATCGTTTAGCAGCAGCAAGCCACGGTCTATGCTGTCGCTGCGTATGACTTTGCCGTTACCGGATTGATCCAGATAAGCTGCTGCACGCGCATCGGACAGGCGTGATTTGTTGTTCAGCTGACGAGCAGCGATACGCCCTTCCACCACTGCTATGGTTACCACGCCATCCTTGATTTCCTGCGCCGGCAAATACGCACGTGCCACCGGATAGCCTTGATCACGGTAATACGAAGTAATGCGCTCAGCGGCCACATTCAAATCTTTCAGCGTGCGGGTAGCGCCTTCCAGGTCGCTCACCTGTGCATGCAACTCTGCTTGCGTAAAGGTCGTACTGCCGGTGATGGCAATTGTTTTTAGGGTGAAGCTGGTGCCTTGATCAGCCGTCGCGTTCAAACTGCGTTCTTCCACTTCTACCGTCGGTCCCGCCTTTGGCACAGTCAACTCAGGTTGCTGCTGCAACTCGCGCAGGATCTGGCCTGCATTGGGCGCAGTTTGTGCCGCACTATTTGCGCTATGCAGCAAGCTGAGTGTCAGCGCACAAAGGAAAGGGGCTTTTCTACTACTGATATAACTACGCATAGGAAACCTGAAAATGGAAAGGAATAGTCATGAA
>JBEBUE010000325.1:0-3901 GCA_040393485.1 Herminiimonas sp. | reverse complement strand
CTGAATGATGATTACACGCCGATGGAATTTGTCGTGATGATTCTTCAGGAATACTTTAGTAAAGATCGTGAGACAGCAACGCAAATCATGCTCATGGTTCACCGCGACGGAAAAGGTATTTGTGGCGTGTATCCGAAGGATATAGCGTCTACGAAAGTTGAGCTGGTTTTGAACCACGCCCGAAAAGCGGGGCATCCCCTGCAGTGCGTGATGGAGGAAGTATGATTGCGCAGGAATTAGAAGTCAGTTTGCATATGGCGTTTGTCGAAGCAAGACAAGCGCGCCATGAGTTCATCACCGTCGAGCATTTGCTCCTCGCGCTGTTGGATAATCCATCAGCGGCTGAGGTACTGCGTGCTTGCGCGGTCAATATTGAAGACCTGCGGAAAACGCTGACTAATTTTATTGGCGACAATACGCCTACGGTGCCTGGCGCCGCAGAGGTCGATACCCAACCTACACTTGGTTTCCAACGTGTGATCCAACGCGCGATCATGCACGTGCAGTCCGCTTCCAACGGCAAGAAGGAAGTGACGGGCGCAAACGTGCTGGTTGCTATTTTTGGTGAAAAAGATTCGCATGCTGTTTACTACTTGCATCAGCAAGGTGTGACCCGTTTGGACGTGGTCAATTTCATTTCGCATGGCGTACGCAAAGATCAACAGAGTGACGCGCAAAAAGCACCTGAAGGTGCCGAAGATGCGCCATCTGCTGAAGGTCAGCAAAAAGAAAGCGCGCTGGATCAGTTCACGCAAAACCTGAACAAGATGGCGAGCGAAGGCAAGATCGATCCGCTGATCGGTCGCGAAGGTGAAGTCGAACGCGTGATTCAAACCTTGTGCCGTCGTCGCAAAAACAATCCATTGCTGGTAGGTGAAGCTGGTGTCGGTAAAACCGCAATCGCGGAAGGCCTGGCATGGCGTATCACGCAGGGCGACGTACCTGAGGTTTTGCAAAATGCTGTTGTCTATTCACTGGACATGGGCGCTTTGCTGGCTGGTACGAAATACCGCGGTGACTTCGAGCAACGCCTGAAAGCAGTGCTCAAGCAGCTGAAAGATAATCCGAACGGCATTTTGTTCATCGATGAAATCCACACCATCATCGGTGCGGGTTCGGCTTCGGGCGGTACGCTGGACGCATCTAACTTACTGAAACCGGCATTGTCGAATGGCCAGCTGAAATGCATTGGTGCGACGACCTTTACTGAATTCCGTGGTGTCTTTGAAAAAGACCATGCCTTGTCACGTCGTTTCCAAAAAATCGATGTGAACGAGCCTACCGTCGAACAAACCATACAGATATTGCGTGGCTTGAAATCGCGCTTCGAAGAACATCATGGCGTGAAGTATTCCTCATCGGCACTGACCTCGGCAGCTGAATTGGCTGCGCGCTTTATTAACGACCGTCACTTGCCGGACAAGGCGATCGACGTGATCGATGAAGCGGGTGCAGCACAACGCATCTTGCCAAAGTCGAAGCAAAAGAAAACCATCGGCAAATCCGAGATCGAGGACATCATTTCCAAGATCGCGCGTATTCCTGCACAGACGGTTAATCAGGATGATCGATCGAAATTGCAGACCATCGACCGCGATTTGAAAAATGTCGTGTTCGGCCAGGATCCCGCGCTGGAAGCACTTGGCTCGGCTATCAAGGTTGCACGTGCGGGCCTGGGTAAAACCGATAAGCCTATTGGTTCATTCCTGTTCTCTGGTCCTACCGGCGTCGGTAAAACCGAAGCGGCCAAGCAGTTGGCCTTTATCATGGGCATAGACCTGATTCGCTTCGATATGTCCGAGTACATGGAGCGCCATGCGGTGAGCCGCCTGATCGGTGCACCCCCAGGTTATGTTGGTTTTGATCAGGGTGGTCTGCTGACGGAAGCGATTACCAAGAAGCCGCATGCGGTCTTGCTGCTGGATGAAATCGAAAAAGCGCATCCGGATATTTTCTATATCCTGTTGCAAGTGATGGATCACGGTACGCTGACTGATAACAATGGACGCAAAGCGGATTTCCGTAATGTGATCATTATCATGACGACGAATGCAGGCGCTGAAAGCTTGCAAAAACGTACCATCGGTTTCACCGAGAAGAAAGAAACCGGCGACGAGATGGCTGATATCAAGCGTATGTTTACGCCTGAATTCCGCAATCGTCTGGATGCCATTATCAGCTTCCGTGCACTGGATGAAGAAATCATCCTGCGTGTGGTCGACAAATTCCTGATGCAGTTGGAAGAGCAACTGCACGAGAAGAAAGTAGAAGCGATCTTCACCGAGAAGCTGCGTACTTTCCTCGCGAAGAAAGGATTTGATCCACTGATGGGTGCGCGCCCAATGTCGCGTCTGATTCAGGACATGATACGTAAGGCCTTGGCAGATGAGCTGCTGTTTGGCCGCCTGGTTAGCGGTGGAAAAGTCACGGTTGATCTGGATGATAACGATCAGATCAAGCTGGACTTCAGCGAAGGTGACACGGCTCCTCCGGCTGCAACGCCAGAGACGGTCGAAGTCGAATAAGCGCTGGTTGCACGATAAAAAAGCCCGAACCACTTAGTGGTTCGGGCTTTTTATTTTATGCGCGGGAATTTAGCCTTGGGTTCGAACGTTAAGTTCAGGCGTGCAAGGCAGCCGCACATTCCTTGATTAACGCCGGGCCGCGATAAATCAGGCCGGTATACAGCTGAACCAGTGAGGCGCCTGCGGCGACCTTCGCTTGCGCGTCGCTGCCGGACAAAATCCCGCCTACACCTATGATCGGCAGGGCGTCGCCCAGCTCGCTCTTCAGAGCGCGTATGACTTTATTGGATGCTTCGAATACTGGGGCGCCGGACAAGCCACCGGTTTCTTCTGCATGCTTGAGGTTTTTGACGGCTTCGCGGCTAACGGTGGTGTTGGTGGCGATGACGCCATCCATCTTGTGCTGCAACAAGGCTTGCGCAATTGTCTGAATTTGTTCGAGCTCCATATCCGGTGCGATTTTCAAGGCGATCGGAACGTAGCGTTTGTGCTGGTCGGACAGGCGCTGTTGCGCTTCTTTCAGTTGTGACAGCAATGCATCCAGTTCAGATGCGCCCTGCAATTGACGCAGGTTTTTGGTGTTCGGCGATGAGATGTTGACCGTGACATAGCTGGCGTATGGATAGACTTTTTCCAGACAGACTAGGTAATCATCCACTGCGCGCTCGATAGGTGTATCAGCGTTCTTGCCGATATTCAGGCCGAGCACACCTTCCTTGTTTTGATAAAACTTCGATGCCCTGACGTTCGCAACAAAGGCATCTGCACCGCCATTGTTAAAGCCCATGCGATTGATGATGGCATTTGCTTTCGGCAAGCGGAACATGCGTGGCATAGGATTACCCGGTTGCGCACGCGGTGTAACAGTGCCGACTTCTATTGAACCGAATCCGAGTGTCGCCAGGCCATCGATATAGGCGCCATCTTTATCCAGGCCCGCCGCCAGACCAACCGGATTAGGGAAGGTGATGCCCATCACGGTGCGTGGATCGTGCGCCGGTTTAACGATAGAGGAGGTCAGGCCCATTGCGGCAGCGCGACGCAGTGCCGGCAGGGTCAGGTTGTGTGCAGCTTCCGGATCGATGGCGAACAGGAAAGGGCGCGCGAGGGCGTAGAGAAGTTTGTCGGACACGGTAAGAATCAGGTTGGTAGATCAAAGGGCAGGGCAGCTGGTCGCAAGCATGCGACCAATTGATTTGCTAACCCGGTATTTTACCGCGTGGATGCTGGGTCGACGAGCGGAAGCGGAGTCCATTCGCCTTGTTGCAAGGCTTCCAGGGGCTGGAAATTGGTCTTATAGGACATTTTGGGGCTTTCCTTGATCCAGTAGCCCAGGTAAATGTAAGGCATCTGCAGCGCCTGCGCCTGTGCAATCT
>JBEBUE010000324.1:0-3905 GCA_040393485.1 Herminiimonas sp. | reverse complement strand
GCCGGCGTTGGTCGAACGTGCCGGTAACGGCAAGGAAGGCGGCGGCTCGATCACCGCTTTCTATACGGTACTGACCGAGGGCGACGACCAGCAAGACCCAATTGCCGATTCTGCACGTGCGATCCTGGACGGCCACATTGTGCTCAACCGCTCACTGGCAGAAGCTGGCCACTATCCGGCGATCGACATTGAACAATCGATCAGCCGTGCAATGCACAACATCACCACGCCCGAACACCAGAAGCAGACACGCAAGCTCAAGCAACTGACCTCGCGCTACCAACGCAATCGTGACTTGATCAGCGTGGGCGCTTATAGTGCAGGTTCCGACCCTGTGCTGGATGAGGCAATTGCGTTGAACTCGAAAATAGAGTCATTTTTGCAACAGGACATTACAGAACGTTGCGGCATAAACGAGAGCTTGGGGCAACTTGCCTCGCTATTCGACTGATTGCCGCCACCGTGCGAAAAATATAATTAGTCACCATGGCTACATCGAGCGCTTTAGATACATTGATCGAACTGGCGACCAAGGAAACTGACGAGGCCGCCAAACGCCTTGGGAAATGCATGAAGACCGCGGAGGAAAGCGAGCAAAAGCTGGCTTTGCTGACGCAGTACCGCGATGACTACGCGGCCCGTTTTCAGCAAAACCTGAGTGCCGGCCTGAGCGCACTTGGCTATCAGAATTACCAGCTTTTCCTTGGCAAACTGGAACAGGCAATCAGCAGTCAGCAATTGGTAGTGCGCGACGCCCATCTGCGTGTAGAACGCGAGCGTTCAGCCTGGCAAGCCAGCGAACGCAAACGCATGTCCTACGGCACCCTGGCCAATCGCGCGGAGAAAGCCAGGCAGTTACAGGAAAACAAACGCGACCAGAAGCAAACTGACGAACACGCGGCAAGAGCCCTGCTCTACAAACGATAAACGACCCAGACGGACGCACAACGATGAACACTACAGCAGTCAACAGCCCACTCGCGGTATTACAGGCACCGGTACCAGGCAGCAAAGCAGATAGCGCTCCCAGCGCAGAAGCTGGCGCATTCAATCAAGTGCTGTCACGCGAAATGTCGAGCCGCGGCAATACCACCAATAACGCCAACGAAGCCAGCAAGAATCCGGGCAAGGATACTGCCGCCAATCAGGGCGACAAGACCAAAACCGAGACTGGCCCGACCGCAGAAGCAGCCAAGCCGGTAGAAGACGGCAAAGTCGCTGCACCGGAAACCAAAACCGAAGACAGCGATAGCGAACCAGTTACCGTGTCCGCCGAATTGCTGGCCTTTGTCGCTGCCCTGACGCAAGCCAATACTGCAGCGGTCGCCACCACTGCACCTGCTGCCAGTGCTGACGCTGAACTTGGCATCTCGGTCAAAGGCGACACTGAACTGGATACCGCAGTCGATACCAAACTCGGCAGCAACCTGCTGACAGCCGCTGCCGACAGTGAAAAAGAAGCAGTCGGTAAAAAATCAGACTTTGTCGCAGCGCTGGATAAAGCCAGCAAAGGCGGTGCAGATGCCAAGAACGCACCTGCCACAGCCGCGCCAGTCAAAGCTGAAATCGAGATCGCCACTGCCATCGCACAAGGTGCCAAGGCACTGGAACCAGCAACCGTCAGCAATCCGCAAAACGTTGCAGCTGTCACCGCGGCGGCTTTGCAGCAGTTAAACGATGCACAAGGTCCGCAATCCAACAAGATCGCGCCACAAGTCGGTAATCCTGGCTGGGACCAGGCGATCGGCCAGAAGGTATTGTGGATGGTGCAAGGAGCACAACAAAGCGCCACCCTGACCCTGAATCCACCCGACCTCGGCCCTATGCAAGTCACGGTCCACGTCAATAACAACCAGGCAACCGCCAACTTCACCGCGCACCAGCCTGAAGTCCGTCACGCACTGGAAGCAGCGATGCCGCGACTGCGCGAGATGCTCAATGACGCAGGTATCCAGCTCGGCCAATCCAACGTCAGTGCAGGATCGCCTAATCAGCAAGGCGGCTTCGGCGAGCAACGCCAAAGCAGCGGTGCGCGCCAGTCGAATCAAATTGATATCGCTGATGCCGCAGTCCATGTCAGCCATGTCTCGACCCCGGCCAGCGGAAATGGCCTGGTCGACACTTTTGCCTGATCCCCGGCAAACAGGGGAAGCGCAGCGCGCATCCCCTACCTGACTATCTGCCGCATCCGCCATCAGCCATCAATGCAGTCGCCTAAGTGCAACGTCGGCAGGATCATCTGAAAAATTCGTACAGTTTTCGTCTGTCACCGTGTTTGCTACTACTAATAATGGTTTAATAGCGACTGAAGCCTTGCTTCGGTTGCGCAATAGCGTCCCAACCGAGGCCGGCAAGAAGAATCGACCCAGGCCCGGAGCAGCGAATACGTCGATATGCGTCGTGTTCCCCTCTCTTTTCAATGCATCCTGTGTGTCGTTTTTTTTTAATAATGGCATGTGACTTTAAAAAACTCATGTCGTACTTGAGGAAGACAGATGGCAACAGCAGCAAAAGGCGCTAAAGCAGGCGCAGACGCAGCGGATAAACCGAAGAAGTCCCGCTTATTGATCATCATCCTGGCCGCATTGCTCGTGCTCGGTGGTGGTGGCGGCGCGGCTGCCTGGTATTTTCTCGGGCAAAAAGCAGAAACGCATGCCCCAAAAGCGGCTGATGCAGTCGATCTGAGCAAACCACCGGTGTTTTTGCCGATGGAAGCATTCACCGTCAATCTGCAACCCGAGAATGGCGAACAATTCCTGCAAACCAGTTTCACGCTGCAAGTATCGAATCAGGCGCAACTGGATTTGATCAAACTATATATGCCGCATGTGCGTAGCCGCTTGCTGCTTTTGTTATCAGGCAAAAAAGCATCGGAAATCCTGACCGTGGAAGGCAAGAACAAACTGTCTGAAGAAATCATTGCTGTCTTCAAACAGCCATTCACGCCACAAGGCCCTTCCGTGAACGTTACTAACGTTTTATTTACTTCATTCGTCGTGCAATAAGACCATGGCTGATAATTTCCTCTCACAAGAAGAAGTTGATGCGCTGCTAAAAGGCGTCAACGGCGATCAGGATGAGACCGGCAAGCCGGAAGACTCAGCGGGCGTGCGCCCGTACAATCTGGCGACGCAGGAACGTATCGTCCGTGGCCGGATGCCTACGCTAGAAATTATCAATGAACGTTTCTCGCGCCTGTTGCGCATAGGGTTGTTCAACTTCCTGCATCGCAGCGCCGAAGTGTCGATCGGTCCGGTACGTGTCTCCAAGTACAGCGAATTCATCCGCAATCTGGTGGTACCGACCAACCTCAACCTGATCCACATGAAGCCGTTGCGCGGTACCGGCCTGATCGTGCTCGATCCCAACCTGGTATTCCTGCTGGTCGACAACCTGTTCGGTGGCGATGGCCGCTTCCATACCCGGGTTGAAGGTCGCGACTTTACCCAAACTGAGCAGCGCATCATCCAGCGCATACTCGGCATCATTTTTGAAACCTACGCCAAGTCGTGGGAACCGGTGTACCCGGTCGAATTCGAATACATCCGTTCAGAAATGAACACCCAGTTCGCCAATATTGCGACGCCAAATGAAGTCGTGGTTGCCACCACCTTCACCATCGAGCTTGGCCCGGTCAGCGGCGATATGCACTTCTGCACACCGTACGCAATGATCGAACCGATCCGCGACCTGCTGACCAGCAGCATGCAGGGTGAAACACTGGAAATGGACAAACGCTGGATACGTTTGATGACGCAGCAAATCCAGACTGCCGAAGTCGAGATCCTGGCCAATATGGGTTCAGCCAAAGTCACACTGGGCGACATCCTCAATATGCAAAAAGGCGACATCATCCCGATCGCCGCGGGCAGCTCGAGCTCCGCCCCCGACACCGAAGCCTCCGG
>JBEBUE010000323.1:0-3929 GCA_040393485.1 Herminiimonas sp. | reverse complement strand
CGCGACTGCGCATGAAGGATAACGGTTTCAAGCAAAGCTACTTCACACGCGCCAGTACTACCAATCCCTATCTTTTTGATGTCACCACATCCATGTACACCGGCGATGCCAGTGATCAGCTCGTCCTGGCAACCAGTGCCAACGGACCGTTCACGCTATTCGGCCGCAAACATGAATTAATCGTTGGTGCTGAATCGCTGCGTAACAAAGCGGTAGCGACCAATGGTGTCGGTAATCTGAACAAACTGGCAGGTGTAGACATCCGCAACTGGGATCCATACACCAGCTATCCGGAGACCTTCCCGACCATCACAGGCACAGGTGCGCCCACGACTACCAGCCAACAAGGCGCATATGCCACGGCACGCCTCTCGCTCACCGATCCGCTGACACTCATCGTCGGTGCACGTGTTAGCTGGTGGGACTACAAGGCAGCAAGGACACCTGCCAGCAACTACAAAGTTGAAAAGGAAGTGACGCCTTTCGCTGGCGTCGTGTATGAATTATCGAAGCAGCTCAGTGCCTATGCCAGCTACACCGAAATCTTCACACCGCAAGATGCGAAGGACATCAATGGCAACATCCTGCCGCCGGTAACTGGCCAGGACTATGAAGCCGGCGTCAAAGGCGAATTCTTTAATGGTCGCCTGAATGCAGCTATGGGCATATTCCGCATCAACAACAATGGCAAAGCGGTAGAAGACACAAGTTCATACAGTCCTTGCCTGCCCTACTACACCACGGGCTACTGTCGCGTCGCCGGTGGCAAGCAGCGCAGCGAGGGTTGGGAAATGGAACTCTCTGGTGAACTGGCACCAGGCTGGCAAATGATGGCCGGCTATACGAACACACGAACCAAGTACCTGAAGGATACAACTGCAAACACCGGTCAACCCCTGCGCAGCATAGATCCACGCCACCAATTGCGCGTTTTCACCAGCTACCGCATCGGCGGTGAGACCCAAGGCTGGACCATAGGCGGTGGTGCACAAATGCAAAGCGACTCTTACGTCCGCTCCGGAGCCATTACCTCGCGCCAGGGTGGCTACGCCGTCTACAACGCCATGGTCGGCTATCGCTTCGACAAGACCTACTCGATCCAAATGAACGTGAACAACGTATTTGATAAGGTCTACTACAAGAAGTATGCGCCTACTGGTATCGCTTACTACTACGGCGATCCGCGCAATGTGATGGTTACTTTGCGGGCTAACTTCTAATTATTAGTTAGCGGATTCAGTAATTAAAAAGCCCGCTTATGCGGGCTTTTTAATCGGAAGGTGGGATTCGCCTACATCCTGCAGGCCGCGGTTGCGCTTGCAAGCGCAAGCCTTTGGCTTGCTCCTCTGCGCCAAATAAAAAAGCCCGCTTGCGCGGGCTTTTTTATTGAATCTTGGCGGAGAGGGTGGGATTCGAACCCACGGTACGGGAAAACCGTACGCCTGATTTCGAGTCAGGTACATTCGACCACTCTGCCACCTCTCCTGGATACTACCTTCGCGATGGTCGAATACCGCGAAGCAAAAAATTATATCAGAGTCTTGCGCGACGGGAAACCTTCTCTTCACTTTGTTGAAGCTGTACGCAAAAATATCTGACGACTGCACCACAATTTCAGCAGACACTCGCCTCTTTAAATTGTTAAAAATGCAATGTTTCTTATCATCATCTTGTCATAATTGGCCAGTAACATTCGGCAGAGATTAATCCGCTCAGCATATACAGCCAATAAGCCAAGAGTCATTTAGATGTTCTTTTCCCCTGTACAGCCAAGCAAGGCACGAAGGTATCCACTCGCCGAAAAAGCATGGGCGCTGTCAGCCATTTCTTTGTCCCAGCCCTTACGGTTCAAAACCAAGGAGGCTCACTTGTCATCCGTCGCCCAAACTATTGCGCAGAATGAAGACACGGATCAGGCTGCGGATCATCTCGTGCAACGCCTGAAGGAAGTGATAGAGCATCGTCAACTGACGCCGCTGTTCCAGCCCATCATCCGCATGCAAAGCGGTGAGATCATCGGTTACGAAGGCCTGATACGCGGTCCGTCCGACAGCCCTTTGCATTCGCCTTTGAATTTGTTCAAGGTAGCGCGCGCCTGCAATCTCAGCGTCGAAGTCGAACACCTGTGCCGTCGCATCACACTGGAAAAATTTGCGGAGCTGCGTCTGCCGGGAAAGTTGTTTCTCAACGTCAGCCCTGAATGCCTGATCCAGCCTGACGTCAAACATGGTGAAACTCTGGGCTATATCCATGAAGTCGGCATCAATCCGGAGCGCGTAATTATCGAGCTGACGGAGAGCCAGCCGACTTATGATTACGACTTGCTGCGCGAAGCAGTGACACACTACCGTGCGATGGGTTTCCGCATCGCGATCGATGATTTGGGTGAAGGCTTCTCCAGCCTGCGCCTGTGGTCAGAACTCCGCCCTGAATACGTCAAGATCGATATGCACTTCGTGCAAGGTATTAACCTTGATCCGATCAAGCTGCAATTCGTCCGCTCCATCCAGGAAATCGCCGAGAAGTCCGGCACCATCGTGATTGCCGAAGGCATAGAAACCGATGCCGAGTTACTGATGATCCGCGATCTCGGCGTGGTGTATGGCCAGGGTTATAAGATCGCCCGCCCACACGCCCATCCTGCGACTACCCTCTCCATTGATTTACGTAACCTGCTGCGGCACAACGGCGTCGCCGTGTATCCACATGAAAACGGTCGTGGCCACAAGATGCTGACCGCGCTGAAGCTGCTGCGCAGCGTGAAAGCCGTCGCGCCGGAAGTACACAACAACCGCATCTATGAAATGTTTAACAATGATCCGACGTTGGAAGTCATTCCGGTCGTATCAAACGGCATCCCGGTCGGACTGATTACACGTGCAAACCTGATCGACCGCTTCGCCCGCCCTTACCTGCGTGAGCTGCATGGCAAGAAGTCCTGCACCCTGTTCATGGACGCCAATCCGCTAATCACGGACAAAAATACCGCCTTGCATGCCTTAAGCCAAATCATCGTCGACGCCGATCGTCATCATCTATTTAACGGTTTCATCATCACCGACAACGGCCGTTACATGGGCATGGGCAATGCGCATGATTTGATGCGTGAAATTACGCAGATGCAGATCAATGCAGCACGTTATGCAAATCCGCTGACGCTGTTGCCGGGTAACGTACCTATCGATGAACACATAGATCGCTTACTGGAAAACGGTACGCGCTTCTCTGCCTGCTACATCGATCTCGACCACTTCAAACCTTACAACGACGTCTACGGCTATCGCAAAGGCGACGACATGCTGCGCCTGACGGGGAAAATCCTCAGCCGCCATTGCGATCCGCAAAAGGATTTTGTTGGCCACATCGGTGGTGACGATTTCATCATCTTGTTCCAGAGCGAAGACTGGGAACAACGCTGCCACGCGATCATCGATGCCTTCGTAGCGGCAGTGCCCGATTTCTATTGCACCGAAGATCGCAAACGCGGCGGCTACATCAGCGAAGACCGGCGCGGCAAGCAGGTCTTCCATACCCTCGCCACGATCTCACTCGGCCTGGTGAAAGTCGAACCTGGTCACTACGGTTCGCACCACCAGATCGCAGCAGCAACCGCTGACGCAAAGAAGCAGGCGAAAAAAATCCCTGGTAACAGTCTGTTTATAGACCGTCGCCAGGGACCTTATGCGATGGAGAAGCAGAACGACGACGACGCAGCACAGGAGCTCGTCGCCTGAACTAGCCTCAGGCTTGTGGCGTCAGACGCTGCAAGCCGCCCATGTATGGATGCAGCACTTCAGGGATAGTCACGCTACCATCTGCCTGCTGATAGTTTTCCAGCAAAGCGACCAGCGTACGACCTACCGCCAGGCCTGAGCCATTCAAGGTATGCACCGATTCCGTTTTGCCCTGCGCATTACGGAAACGCGCCT
>JBEBUE010000322.1:0-3934 GCA_040393485.1 Herminiimonas sp. | reverse complement strand
AGGTCGCCACCGAAATCCTTGGCCGGATCGAAGTAATCAAGTGCCTTGGTAATCAGCAAATAAGTATTCGCATCGAAGTAGGTCGAAAACTTGTCGCCCTGATAGCGCAGATATGACTCGATCTCGAAGTCGATACCAAAACCGAATTGATACGACCCCGAACGCAAGTCGCGACCAAATTTGGCAGCCATGTCGTCATCCGACAGATAAGTGATATGACCCAGCATGCGTGCCACGCGTAAACCGTTCTTAGGCACGACACCGTGCGCATAGAAATCACCACCGTGATAATCAGGGTCTGTCAGGATCGCTTGTCGCGCCACGTCATCGAACGCAATGTTTTGTGCTGTCAGCTTGGGGGTGGAAGCGATCACCACGCAATGACGCAAACGTTCAGGGAAGAGAATGCTCCAGGCCAACGCCTGCATACCACCGAGTGAACCACCCATCACGGCGGCGAATTGCTTGATTCCCAATTCATCGGCCAGGCGCGCCTGCGACTGCACCCAGTCCTCCACCGTCACGACCGGGAAGTGCGCACCATATTGCTTGCCGGTCGCCGGATTGATGTGCATAGGACCGGTAGAGCCAAAGCAGGAGCCGAGGTTATTAACGCCAATGACGAAGTACTTATTCGTATCCAGCGGTTTGCCCGGTCCGACCATGTTGTCCCACCAGCCGGTGGTACCCGCATCTTCGCTATAGGTTCCCGCTACATGGTGGGATGCATTCAGCGCGTGGCATACCAGCACAGCATTCGAACGGTCCGCATTGAGCGTACCGTAGGTTTCATACACCAGCGTGTAGTCGGTAATTTCCGCGCCGCTCTGCAAAGGCAGCGGTTTCGCGAAAAACATGGATTGCGGTGCAACGATTCCGATTGAGGTCATGTTATCTATTCAGGAGAAGGGCGTGCCGGTTCGGCACTGGTTTCTCTGGCCTTACAAAAAACAAAAGCCCGAAAGCGATCCGCTTATCGGGCTAAATTCGAGACTCAGTGTCGAGCACGCTTTAGCCGTATTTATTATGCGCCCGCAAGCTGATGTCAAATCGGCGCAATGCCATAAGAATAAACAAGTCGCCCGGCGCAGTCAAATGGGCCACCTCAAGGCAATGATGTCTAAAAATCCACTGTTGCCTACACTGGCATTCAGAATCCTCCGATGTAAGCCATGAATCCAACGCCATAGACTCGATCATCCTGGGTGGTCAAACATCAACCCGGACTCAACTCCCTGTGCGAATAGCAGGCAATGCGGACAGGCAACCCCATTCTGGCGTGAGATAGGTAAACGGCATGCAAACCGAGGCAATTCCATCTGCCAGCCCCGGCAAAGATAGACAAAATGACATGCCGGCAACTGAGGCAGCGCCGTCAACTCCCACTCTCACGATCGCGGTCCTCACCAAAAATGAAGCGCGCCGCATCAGTCATTGCCTGCGCAGCGCGTCATTTGCAGACCAACGCATCGTGGTCGATAGCGGAAGCACCGATAACACACGCGACCTAGCCCTGGCCGAAGGCGCTGAAGTCTTCAACTATCCAGACTGGCAAGGCTTTGGGGTACAACGCAACCGCCTACTCCAACACGCACACTGTGACTACATATTCTTTCTTGATGCGGATGAAGTCATCACGCCAGAACTGCGGATCGAGCTGCAGGCAGCGGTCAAGTCAGGCTTGGCTGCCGTATGGAAAATCCAATGGCGTATTGTCGCGTTCGGTCATGAATTAAAGTACTTCCGCTCTCGCTCAGGGATAGAACGCATGTTTCGTCGCGATATGTTGCGCGAATATAGCGGCGTCGTACACGAACAAGCCGTACTGACGGTGGAGCCGACACCACGTCATCTGCTATCAGCACATCTGCTGCACTACTCCCGCGATACGGTTTATGGCAGTCTCGAAAAACTCATGCAATACACCATGCTAGGTGCCGCAAAACGCGCGAAGAAAGGAAAGCGCGGCGGAGTATTGCGCGGCATCGCCTCAGGCACCTCCATGTTTCTTCGTTCATACATATACCAATTTGGCTTCCTGTGTGGCCCAGCAGGCTTTCTCTACTGCTTTCTGGTGGGGCTCGAAAGCTTCTTCCGCTACGCCGCACTGGAATACGACCGCGACTCCTTGCGTGCAGACGTGACACGTTAAGTAGCTTGTACATGTTTACTGCCCACATGCGCCGCGCATGCATTACCTTCAATGTTTACTTGTTGCCCGGGCTGATCGCCTTCGCACCCATGCATTCCAAGGTACTTGGGGCAGCGTGGTTAGCGTTTTGCGTCTATGGCATTTATCTGTCATTCAATACACGCCGCTTTCAGCCACATATCGATTTGATCAGCAGTAGCACGACTTCCTTCTGGCTCAAAATCTGTGCAACTGCTTTGACGCTTGCTGCCATTTCAGCACTGATCTGGCATGAAGATGTCGGCACTCTCAACGCACCGCTACGCATGCTATTCGCCGCCGTTGCCGCATATGGCTTGGCACATCATCATTCCTTGTCGCCCCGCACATGCCGCAATGTATCGGATGCGATTGCACTCGCTTGTGTCGTGGCATTGATATGGGTCGCCTGGTTGTTCATGCACGATGCACAGAGGGTCTCATTAGCAAGCAATGCCATCGCGTGGGCCGTCGTCATCAGCTTTGACGTTTGCCTCTGACTGCCGCTTGCGCTCTCTGCACAAGAGCCTGCTGGTCGCCGTCGCATATGGCTGTGCTGTGCGGGCTGCGGCATCGTCGCGATACTGCTGTCGCAGTCACGCGGTGCATTCCTCATTATTCCGTGGAGTTGCCTGCTGGTTGCCTGGTTCTGGCACACAAAAAACACCACAGCCGACGGCTCGCGTCGGACCTTACGCTGGCTACTACTGATCGTCAGTATTGTGCTGGCGGCATCATGGCTGGCACCAGGCGATCTCTTGCGCATACGCCAGGCTGCACATGACATCCAGCAGGTACGCAGCACTGAAAATTTCAATAGCTCGGTAGGTGCACGGCTTTACCTGTGGCAGATGGCGATCGATGGCATCCAGCAATCGCCGTGGATAGGCATAGGCAGTGTAGAACGCCTGCGACGCATCAAGCAGGCGGGCACAGGCGGTACCGACGACCAAATAGCCAAACTCGAAGCAGTACGCTCACTCGGCCATGTCCATAACGAATATCTGCATGCGGCACTGGATGGCGGCTTGCTGGGCCTCGCTTCTTTCCTGTCGACCTTGCTCGGCATGGCAATCCTGATACGACGCTTGGCGCGAAGTGCGCCGGTCGCTGCCTGGCAGTTGGGCGGTGTGCTCTGTATGCACATGAGTGCCAGTCTGACCAATGTGAATTTTGCACACAATTATTACGCAACGGCACTGGCCTTGGCCGTGCTACTACCGCTGTTCGTCGCGCAGCGGCATATGACGAAAGACGGCGCGCCTTCATGCACATACTGATCGTTAATCGCGCCACCATTCCCGTCTTTACTTATGGCGGTACCGAACGTGTCATTTGGGATCTGGGACGCGCACTCGTCCGGGCTGGTCATCGGGTGAGCTATCTGGTGCCAGCCGGATCCCATTGCGATTTTGCCGATGTACTTGTGCTACGCGACGATCTATCGTGGGATCAGCAAATCCCGCAGCACATCGACATTGTGCATTTTCATTTCAACCCCGGTAGCGAATTAGATCGTCCCTACCTCATGACCGAACATGGCAATTCGGTCGGCGGTTTGCCTCTGCCACGCAATACAATTTTTGTATCCGCCAACCACGCACAACGCCACGCCTCTGCTGCATATGTCCACAACGGACTGGATTGGAGCAATTACGGTACCGTCGATTGGTCCCGACGACGTGACCATTTCCATTTTCTCGCCAAGGCAAGCTGGAAGGTCAAGAATGTTCAGGGAGCAATCGATGTAACAATTGATGCTGG
>JBEBUE010000321.1:0-3953 GCA_040393485.1 Herminiimonas sp. | reverse complement strand
GGTTCCGGTGATGGCGGCTGGCTGTTGATCAGTTCGATGATGTCATCGATGTTGGTGCGTGCGGCATCCTTGCGTACCAGGTGCACATATGGCGTGCTGAGCTGTAGTTGTTCGACGACGGGTGCAAAGCGCAGCAGCGATTTATAGGAAACATTGACCATCAGCTTTTCAAAGCTGGCGAAGGTGACGTCGCCTTCCGGCTCCATCAGCTTCATGTCATGGATAGTCAGTCGCATCGCGTACGGATTGACCTCGACCTTGCCGATCGTGGTCTGGCGGTGCAATTTTTCCGTAATGATTTGTTCTGCCTGCGATTTGATAATGCCCGGCAACGCAAAGAAGCCGAACAGGCCAAGCAGGACGATGAAAGCGAGCAAACCAATCAGGGTGCGTCGCACGACAGGTTTGCCCGAGAATGTGCGAACGGATTGCGTCAGCTGCTCAGTGCGTAGGTTAGCCATGGGAGTTCAGCATAAGCCGGGAGTGAGGGTAAGTTAATTCTACCAGCGGCCAGAGAGCAATGTTGCTGATTTGAATACGTAATTATGTGAGTTTATGCAAACGCCAGAGCGACGTTAAAACCGTGTTAATACAGGGGGTTGACGGCTGTTATGTGCCAGGTGAGAGCCGCCGGGTGCGGTATGCACCCGGGCGGATGGCCTTACTCTTTTTCCGGAAAGGTGTAGACCGCACCGGCATCGGCTCCGGCATTGCGTTTGCCTGCACGCAGGTCGCGGTAGACCGCGGCGCGCATGATGAGCATGGCGACGACCGGTGCTGTCATCAGGATGAAGGCCGAGATAATCAGTTCATGGATAACCAGGCGCGATTGCAGCACGGTGAAGTACAGCATGGAGGCCAGTAGCAGGCAACCGGCACCCAGCGTCACGGTAATGGCCGGGCCGTGTATGCGCTGGTAAAAGCTGGGCAGGCGCAGCAAGCCGAGTGCGCCGATCAGGATAACAGCGCCGCCTACGATCAGTAATATCGCCACCGGTAATGCAGCCCAGGCTGGCAAGGTTTCAAATCCGTTCATTCTATGATCTCCCCGCGCATCAGGAATTTGGTCAGGGCGATGGTGGAGACAAAGCCCAGTAAAGCGATCATCATCGCCGCCTCAAAATAAATCAGGTCGCCGAAGCGTATGCCCAGCATCAAAGCCAGCAGCATCGCGCACATCCACAATGTATCCAGCGCGAGCACGCGATCATGCGCGGTCGGGCCTATCAGCAGGCGTATCGTGCAGCACAGCATCGCCAGGATGATGCAGAGGAAGGCGAACTTGACCGACAGTTCCAGCAATAGCGTCATGTCATATTCTCCTATTCAAAAACTTCTATCAGCGGACGCTCATACTGCGTCTTGATGGTGTCTATCCACCACTGCTCGTCGTGCAGATCGAATACGTGCAGCGCGAGTTCATGGGTATCCGGCAGGATTTCTACCCATACTGTACCCGGCGTCGAATTGATCAGGCAGGACAGCATCGCGAGACCGTAGGGATTGCGGATATCCAGCGGTATGCGGATGAATTGCGAATTCAGTTTGTTGCGCGGGGTGAATAGAATCAGGCGGCTCACGTTGACACAGGAGCGCACGATTTCTATCAGTGCCATGGCGAGCAAACGGAACAAGGTCAGCGGTTTGGAGATCCGCGGGAAACCCAGCGGTTGCAAAGGTTGCGTCAATACCGGGATGACGATGGCCAGGATCGCACCCAGCAGTAGCGTCGACGCTTCCAGACTTTCATTGAGCAGCAGCCAGAACAGGAACAGGATGCAGGACATCAGCGGTGAGGGTAGCCAGCGCTTCATGGGCGACCTCCGGAAACAGACGCATTCGGCACCGCAGGCTCGGAAATAACCCGCTCTATATACTGCGATGGTCGATGCAAATCATGGCTGGTACGTTCCAGATAAGCGAATACCGGTCCGGCCTGTACCGTCAGGATCACGCACAGCAGGAGCAGCGCGCTAATAGGCAAGACTTCACTCAGGTGCAAACGCGGTGAAGCAATCGCTCCGGAAGCCCAGAAGGTACGTACGCCAAAACGCATCAGGGAAATGATCGCCGCAAGGCCGGAAAGTACAATCAGCGTCATCAGGGCCCAGGTGGTCGAACTGATGAGGATGTTGCTGGCATCCGGATGCAGCAGCGCGTGGAACAGGCCGAACTTGGCGACAAAGCCGGACAGCGGTGGCAGGCCAGCGATGATCAGTGCACATCCGGCGAAGGCAAGGCCAAGGAAAGCCAGTGCACCAGGTATGCCGACACCGGCGGTTTCTTCCGGCTTCTCTTCAATCGCAAACGCTTCCATGGTCAGTGCCAGCATGTTGGCGCCGGGTGAACGTATGCGTTCCACCAATTCGATGAGCAATACGAAGGCAGCCATCGCCATGGTCGAGCCGAGCAGGTAATACAGTCCGGCGGTAACCAGCGAAGCCTGGCCATAGCCGATCACGGCCAGCAAAGTGCCGGACGAAACGATGGCGCCATAACCAGCCATGCGACCCAGGCCTTCACTGGCGAGCATACCGGCTGCGCCAAAGACGATGGTCGCCATGCCACCCCACAACAGCGCGTCGTAGCCATAGCCTGCGACTGCACCGGCGTCCGGCGAGAAGATTAATAGCCACAAACGCAGGATGACGTAAGCCCCCACTTTGGTCATCAGCACCAGCATCGCAGCGACTGGTGGCGAAGCAGCCGAGTAAGTCGTCGGCAACCAGAAACCGAGTGGCCACATCGCGCTCTTCACGAGGAAGGCGATCGCGAGTACCGCGACGCCTATCTTCAGGAACACCAGATCGTTCGCATCGACTTGCGGTATGCGCGCCGCGAGATCGGCCATATTCAGTGTGCCGGTGCTGGCATAGATCAGCGCCACACCGATCAGGAACAGGAGCGACGCTGCCAGGTTGATGGCGATGTATTGCATGCCGGCACGTATGCGTGCGGTGTTGTAGCCGTGCAGAACCAGGCCGTAGGAAGCAGCCAGCATGACTTCGAAGAACACGAATAGATTGAACAGATCGTGTGTCAGGAAAGCACCGTTAATCCCCATCAGCAGGAACTGGAACAGGGTGTGGAAATGCACACCGATACGGCTCCAGCGCATCATCGAGTACAGCAAGGCGGCGGTCGCAAGTATTGCGGTTAGCAAGAGCATCATCGCAGCCAGGCGATCCGCGACCAGTGCGATGCCGAAAGGTGCTGACCAGTTGGCAGCCAGGTACACGCCTATGCCATCCATCCAGTCGCCGTTATCGGTCAACCGGATGAGGATGATGGCAAGTGCGAGTTGCAGTAAAACAGAAGTCAGGTTCACGAAGAACTTGAATTGATGTCGGCTTTCATTGACCAGTATCAGTAGGGCACCACATAGCAGCGGCAGCAATACCGGCAGGATGATCAGGTGTTGTATCCAGTCCAGCTTCATTGATCGGTCTCCTCGCCGTCAACGTGATCGGTGCCGGTCAGGCCGCGCGAGCCAATCATGACTACCAGATAGAGTGCGGTGGTCGCAAAGCCGATCACGATAGCGGTCAGCACCAGTGCTTGCGGCACCGGATCGGTGAACTGCGCCGGATCAGGGATGGCGTCTCCCAGGGTCAGCGGCGGGCGATTGACCCATAGGCGTCCCATGATGAAGATGAATAGATTGACTGCGTAAGACATCAGCATCAGGCCGGTCAACACCTGGAAACTACGCGGACGCAGGATCAGCCAGATGCCGGAGCCAAACAGGACACCGATGGCGAGAGAGATAACAATTTCCATCAGACGATCCCTCGCTTGTTGGTGGTAGGCGCTTCAGCAGCGCTACCTTGTTGCGGACGACGACTACGTATCGATTGGTGAGCCAGCGCAACCAGGATCAGCATGGTGGCACCGACCACGACTACGAATACGCCGAGGTCAAAGATGAAGGCGCTCGGGACATGAATTTCACC
>JBEBUE010000320.1:0-3991 GCA_040393485.1 Herminiimonas sp. | reverse complement strand
TGCTTTGGAAGTCAAACGCGAGTTGCGGATTGCCGACGTTAAGCGTGATCTTCAACGGCAGCTCAGGTAAATCACCACGAGCAAATTCCGTCACTTCGGTTTCCAGCAAACCATCGTAGACTTTGCCTTCGTCGCCTTCGGCGCAGGACACAGTAACCAGGGTGCCGTCGGTCAGTACATCGGTCGCGTCAGCGCATCCAACCACTGCAGGCACACCCAGTTCACGCGCGATAATCGCTGCATGACAAGTACGACCACCTCGATTGGTGACGATAGCGGAAGCGCGCTTCATGACTGGTTCCCAGTTAGGATCAGTCATGTCTGCGACCAGGACATCACCTGGTTGCACGCGTTCCATGTCAGCTGCATCAAGAATCACACGGACCGGACCCGCACCGATCTTCTGACCGATAGCACGACCCACGGTCAGCACTGAGCCACTACCCTTGAGTTTGAAGCGTTGCTGGACGTCGGTGCTCTTTTGCTGCGACTTTACGGTTTCCGGACGTGCTTGCAAGATATACAGCTTACCGTCCAGGCCGTCTTTGCCCCACTCGATATCCATCGGGCGACCATAGTGCTTTTCGATGATGACCGCATACTTCGCGAGTTCGACGATTTCTTCGTCCGTCAACGAGTAACGATTGCGCATGCCGATAGGTACATCGACGGTACGTACAGAACGACCCGCTTTGGCTTCTTCGGTGAATTCCATCTTGATCAGCTTGGAGCCAATATTGCGACGGATGATAGGCAGTTTGCCCAGTTCCAGCATAGGCTTGTGCACATAGAATTCATCGGGGTTCACCGCGCCCTGCACTACAGTCTCGCCGAGACCATAGCTGGAAGTGATAAAGACCACATCCTGGAAACCGGATTCGGTGTCCAATGTGAACATCACACCGGCCGCGCCCTTATCGGAACGCACCATACGCTGCACGCCTGCTGACAATGCAACTTCAGCATGGGTAAAGCCTTTGTGTACACGGTAGGAAATTGCACGGTCGTTGTAGAGCGAAGCGAAGACATGCTTGATAGCTTCAAGCACATTATCGATGCCAACCACGTTGAGGAAAGTTTCTTGCTGACCGGCAAACGACGCATCCGGCAAATCCTCTGCGGTCGCAGAAGAGCGCACGGCAAACGACATTTCCTTGGAGGAATCTGCGGCCAGATCTTGATAGTACTGCTTGATGTCTTGCAGCAATTGCGGCTGGAATGGTGTTTCCACTATCCACTGACGAATCTCGGTACCAGCTTGCGCCAGTGCACGCACATCGTCGATATTCAGACCTTCCAGACGATCAGCGATACGTTGCGCCAGACTCAGCCCACCGTTCTCGCTATACGCCAGGAAATCCCTGAACGCCTGTGCTGTAGTGGCAAAGCCACCCGGCACCCTGACTCCAGCTTCTGCAAGCTGGCTGATCATCTCGCCCAGGGACGAGTTTTTACCGCCAACCGAGTCCACATCGGACATCCGTAAACGGTCGAAAGAAACGACGTAGTTTCCTTCTACTGCCGGGTCATACTTGCTCCCCGTTTGTAATGCAATCGACATAACAACCTCTGCTTTGATGAAAGAAATCTTCGTGCACGCCCTTATGAGGCGACAGATAGGCAACAGTTTTTGTTATTCTTCGAGTAAGGCCGTAACATGTATGAGCAATTGGCCGACATTTTACCCAAAGTCTTACGAGTTCGCACTGCAGCGCAGCATTTTTTTAACTTACAGCATCCTTACACCACCCCATGAGCCAACCTGTCGACCGTAGTCCGGCCAGCACACGCACCGTCTTCTTTGTCTCCGATGGTACGGGCATCACAGCGGAAACATTCGGTCATTCGGTGCTAACACAGTTTGAAATGCGCTTCAGACAAGTCCGTTTACCGTTCATCGACACACCGGACAAGGCTTATGATGCATTGCGGAAAATTAACGAAACTTTCGCCGCCGACGGGCAGCGTCCGATCATTTTTTCCACTCTGGTGAAAGCAGATTTATCCAGCATTGTGCGCCAATCCCAAGGGATGCACATGGATTTAATTCAAACTTTTGTGGAGCCGCTGGAACAGGAACTGGGAGTCAAATCAACGCACACAATAGGGCGCAGCCATACCAGTACTGATTCAGAGGAATACAAGAACCGTATCGAGGCGATTAACTTTTCGCTGGCGCATGACGATGGCCAGTCGCATAAGAATTTATCTGCCGCTGATGTCATCCTGGTCGGCGTGTCGCGCTCAGGCAAAACACCTACCAGCCTGTTTCTGGCTATGCAGTACGGCATCAAGGCTGCCAACTATCCGTTGATTCCCGACGATTTCGAACGCGGCAAATTGCCGAGCGGCTTGCAGGAGTATAAGCACAAGATGTTTGGTCTATCGATCGCTCCGGATCGCCTCGCGGAAATTCGTAACGAACGCTTACCAGGCAGCAAATATGCCGCGCTACAGAACTGCCGTTATGAAATCAATGAAGCAGAGCGGATGATGCGGCGCGAAGGCATACGCTGGATGTCGTCGACCACCAAATCAATTGAAGAAATTGCGGCGACGATTTTGCAGGAAATCAAATCGGACCAGCGGTCCGACTGAGGCAAATCACTACACTGAGGTTTTTTGTCGTACCTGCTCAAAGAAGCAGACGGCAGAACTGGCCGCGACATTCAGCGATTCAATCGCGCCCAGGTGAGGGATAGAAACACGATAGCTCGCACGCTCCAGCAGATCTTCGGCTACGCCCTGCCCTTCATGACCGAACAGCCACGCGACGGGCTGGCGCAAATCCAGTTCATAAAGCTGCTTGTCAGCGTGCGAACTGGTCGCGATAACCGGTACGTCTGCACGCCCCAGCAAATCAGACAAATCGACGCCTTCGAATATCTCCAGCAAAAAATGCGCACCCATACCGGCACGCAGCACTTTCGGCGACCAGGCAAAGGTGGTTCCGGCACTGCAATAGACTTGCTTGATACCGGCTGCCGCTGCACTGCGCACGATGGAACCGAAATTACCGGGGTCCTGCACCTTATCAAGCAGTACTGCCGATTGCGTCAATCTTGCTGGCTGCTGCATTTCCGGCGTATCGATGACGAACAGTAAATCGACACCATGCTCAACCTGGCTCAGGGCATGGAACAAGGCGTCCGGCATGACTATGCATTGCGTATGACTGTCACTGCATTGCTGGACGATCACAGTTACTTCATCGTTCAACAAGGCGCTTTCACCGACGACGCACAAAGGCGGCAAACCGACCTTTTCCAGATACGCTTCGCACAGGTGCACCCCATCGAGCAAAGTACGCCCGGCCTTGCGTCGCGCCTGGGAACTGGCAGCCAGGTGCTTTAATTCTTTATAGAGCGGATTATCGCGTGAGGAAATGGTTTTCATCGTCATGGTGATCTCGCCTCAACGCTTGTTAGCATCGCCAAGCAAGGCGCGTACTGGTGCGTAAGATTTGCGGTGTACTGGCGACACGCCATGTTCACGCAAGCGCTCCAGGTGCAAGGCCGTCGGATAACCTTTGTGCTGGTCAAATGCGTAATGTGGATACTGGATATGCAATAAGCCCAGCGCATGATCACGCGCTGTCTTGGCGAGGATGGAAGCAGCGGAAATTGCAGCGACTTTATCGTCGCCCTTGATAATGGCTTCCGAACGCACACTCGTCACCGGACAGCGATTACCGTCTATCAAAGCCAGGGTCGGTACTATGTGCAAGCCTTCTATCGCGCGACGCATAGCCAGCATGGTCGCCTGCAGGATATTCAGGCTATCGATTTCTTCTTCCGAGCACTGTGCAATCGACCAGGACAAAGCATATTGCTTGATATCGACAGCCAGTGCATCGCGCTTCGCTTCCGTCAGTTTTTTGGAATCACGCAAACCGTCTATCGGCTGCTGTGGATCAAGAATAACCGCAGCCGCAAAGACTGGGCCAGCCAGCGGGCCGCGACCGGCTTCATCCACGCCGCAAATAATGTCC
>JBEBUE010000319.1:0-4013 GCA_040393485.1 Herminiimonas sp. | reverse complement strand
GGATCGACGAAGTCGAGCTGGAACAGGGACAGGATGCGGCGATTGCGCTCCTCTTCCAACTCAGTGCCTGCATACAAATCATTCAGGATGGCGCTGGCTTCTGCATCCAGGCCTATATGCCAGGCCCAGTGCTTGGCTTCAATCGCACGCAGGGGGCGCACGACTACGGAGACGCCGTAGAAGTGCTGTATCCATTTTTCGATGACGCGACAGAATGCGGTCAAGGCGGCACGACCATAAGCAAAGCTGATGACGGTATCGTGTCGTTCGTTACGCGCCCAATAGGTGTCTGCGTTTTCCTGGTCCAGCACATCCAGCTCGACGCGACGCGGCTTGGTATTGGCCTCGATCAGCAAGCGACCGATATCGCCATAATTGGCACCGGTCGCATGCAATTCGACGGTGTCGGCATCGGCCAGCATCACGGCACCATTTTCTATCGCAACTTTTTGTTTGCGGAAAAACAGTTCGGCAGCACGTACTTGCAAGGCTTCTTCACTGCCATCCAGCATGCCTTGCACAATCAACTGCGTCAGTTGGTCGATGAAAACCGGCGGCACATTAATACTGCCCGCACGGAACAGGTCGAGATAGGCCGCTTCCAGCGTCGGTGCTGCCAGCAAACGATCACGCCAGGCCAGCAGGATGCGATAGTTATCCTGCGCATCCGCATCCTGCAAGGCACGGATTTCTGCGTCTGTGACGACACGACGCGGCTCGGTCAGCAAAGCGGCATGCAATGCACGCTCGCGCTCGCAGGACTCATCTATCGGCGCAACTTCCGGCCGGTGCCACCAGGCGCGCAGCAGGTCATCACTTAAAAGTAAGCGGCCGTCAACATCACGTCGCGTCAGTTTGTAGCCGGAATGCGGCCAGAAATCCTGTCGGAACTGGGCCGCCATTATTTGCCCACCCTTAACTCATCTGTCGTCAGTTCACAGTGCACACGGCTCTCCATTACAACAAATCATCCGGCGGCTCATCGCCGGCCAATACACCGTAGTTGAACGGCAAACCTTCGCCCTTGCGTATCAACTCATCGGCCGTTTCATACACATTAGGGCAACCTGTTTCCGCAATGAGCGCCTGCACGATAGCAACTTTCCAGGCATCGACACCTGCTGACTGAAACTCGCAAATCAGGTAACCCTTCTGGTCGCCATACCAGTCCACCAGCAAACCCGACAATTCATCTTCATCGCCTATTATCAATGGCAAACGCTTGGTCACACCGACCCGCTTGCCCTTGGCTGCGGCGACACGTTTCAGGATCGCTGCCTTGACGCGGCGCTTGATCAGCGCATGATCGACCGGTTGCGCCTCATCGAAAGTCCAGACGCGTGCCTGGATCTGTGATTTCGGTGCATGCGCGGCGCGTGCCAAGAATTTACCGGACGAGGAGCGCACCAGCGCGGTCGCGCCCTGCTTCATGCGCTCCGCCGGTTTGCCGTCAACGCGCTCGACTGCTGATGCATAGATCCATGGCTGGCGTGCGAGCAGGCTTTTTTCTTTGCCTTGTTTGATAGTGATGATCAGCATAGGAATAAATACAGCAGGAATAAGAGAAGGCTCCCATGATAAACCGTCGCTAGCCATCGAAGCGGAAAAACACTGCAATCACGGCATTCTGACGACAAGCGCCGTCGCATCGCTTGCTGCCCGGGCGCTCTTGTGTCAGCATCTCAGCCTGTTGGCGCGATGTCGCCACTCCCTTCAATCAAGGTAAGAAAAGATGATTTTTCGCAACAGCGATGTAGCCCGGCGTTCATGGTCAGACACTTTCAAGGTCTATCTCGAAACCGCCACCTTGCGCATGCTGTTGCTAGGTTTTTCTGCCGGCTTACCGCTGATGCTGGTACTCGGCACACTCAGTTTCTGGCTGCGTGAGGCAGGTATAGACCGCAGTACCATCGGCTACCTGAGCTGGGTCGGCCTGGCCTATGCTTTTAAATGGGTATGGGCGCCACTGGTCGATCGTGTTCCTATTCCATTGCTGACACGCTGGATGGGACGCCGTCGCAGCTGGTTGCTGCTATCACAACTGGCGATCATGACAGGCCTGGTCGGCATGGCGCTGAATGATCCCCATGTCGCGCTGGAGCCCGTCGTCTGGTGTGCCCTCATGGTTGCTTTTGGTTCGGCGACACAAGATATCTCCCTCGATGCTTTCCGCATTGAATCCGCTGATACTGATCGCCAGGCTGCACTGGCTGCCAGCTACCAGACAGGCTATCGACTCGCCATGATCTGGGCCGGTGCGGGCGTCTTATGGATCGCAGCACGCGCGGAGATCGTCGGCAACGGCAGTTACCAGCCCGGTGCCTGGCGTGTCGCCTACTTCGCGATGGCCGTATCCATGCTGGTCGGCGTCATCACCGTGTTGTTCTCTGCCGAACCGGCACGGCGCATCCTGCCGCCAGCCAGGAATGTCGCAGCATGGGTGGACGATGTATTGATCGGGCCATTCCGCGAATTCATCGTGCGCTACCGCTGGCAGGCACTATTGATCCTGGCCCTGATTGCGACTTACCGCATCAGCGATGTCGTGATGGGCATCATGGCGAATCCGTTTTATGTAGATATGGGTTACAGCAAGGATGAGGTTGCAGCCGTCACCAAGATCTTCGGAGTCATCATGACGCTGGTTGGTGCCTTCATCGGTGGTGCTTTGTCGATGCGTTTTGGCATGATGCGCATACTCGCGCTCGGCGCCATCCTGAGCTCTGCCAGCAATCTGTTATTTGTCTGGCTGGCCGGACACGGTCACGACGTACAGGCGCTGGTGCTGGTGATCTCTGCGGATAATCTGGCCAGCGGTATCGCCAGCGCAGCCTTCATCGCCTACTTGTCCAGCCTGACCAATATCAGTTACTCGGCCACGCAATATGCCTTGTTCAGTTCGATGATGTTGCTGCTGCCGAAATTCATCGCCGGTTACTCCGGCGCGTATGTTGACAGCTTTGGCTACGCCAGCTTCTTCACTGGCACCGCCTTGCTTGGCTTGCCGGTCATCGTCCTGCTGTGGTTTGCGGCACGGACTGCACCAAAAACCACAACGACTGCAACACCACCGCAGGACAGCTAAACCTTATTGTTTTTTCCGTAAGCGGAATACGGCCAGACTGCCGCGCCAGTTAGGCAGGAAGCTGACCGGTTCGCCGTCACTCAGGGCGACGCGCTCCACCACTTCCAGTCCCACTTCATTCGCCAGTTCTTCAAAGTCCTTGATGGTCGCGCAACGCAGGTTGGGCGTGTCATACCATTCGTAAGGCAGGCTTTTCGATACCGGCATGCGTCCGCGCAACAAGGCAATACGATGCGGCCAGTATGCGAAATTAGGGAATGACACAATCGCCTCACGGCCTACGCGTGAAATATCACGCAGCACGCCTTCAACGTCTTTCATCATCTGCAAGGCAGACAAACACAGCACCGTATCGAATGCGTTATCGGCAAAAATGGCGAGGCCTGCTTCGAGATCGCGCTGGATCACGGAAACCCCGCGCTTGATACAAAGCGGGATTTCCTTATCGTCGATTTCTATGCCATAGCCGCTGCATTGTTTATCGGACTGCAGGTAGTCCAGCATCACGCCATCACCACAACCCAGATCCAGCACCTTGGTGCGTGGATTGATCCAGTGTGCGATGAATGCAAGGTCGGGACGCAGGGCGCTTAATTGTTGAAAGTTCATGCGCTTGCTCCTGCTTTCAGGCTACCGCCATCAATTTCTTCATAGGCTCGTTCAAAGTAAGAACGCACCACATTCATATAACGCTGATCGTCGAGCAGGAAGGCATCATGCCCGTGTGGCGCATCAATCTCTGCATAGGTGACGGTACGATTATTGTTAACCAGCGCCTGCACCATTTCATGGCTGCGCTCAGGCGAGAAACGCCAGTCTGTCGTGAATGAAACCAGCAGGAATTTGGCGCGCGTACGCTCCAAAGTTTTGGTAAGGTCGCCACCGAAATCCTTGGCCGGATCGAAGTAATCAAGTGCCTTGGTAATCA
>JBEBUE010000318.1:0-4014 GCA_040393485.1 Herminiimonas sp. | reverse complement strand
CTATTCGCCTTATCGTCGGCCTCGGCAATCCCGGCCAGGAATACGAACAAACCCGTCACAACGCCGGCTTCTGGCTGGTCGATCAACTGGCGCGCAATACGCCGCGCTGCAATTTGTCACGCGAGAGCAAATACAACGCACTCGCCGCCAAAACCATGATCGCAGGCCAGGAAGTCTGGTTGCTGGAACCGCAGACCTTCATGAACCGTTCCGGCCAGTCAGTCGGTGCGCTCGCGCGTTTCTACAAAATCCTGCCGGATGAAATCCTGGTCGCGCACGATGAACTGGACCTGCCGCCCGGCGTCGCCAAACTGAAAAAAGGCGGCTCATCCGGTGGCCACAATGGCCTGAAAGACATCACGGCCGCACTCGGTACGCAGGACTACTGGCGCTTGCGCCTGGGCATAGGCCATCCGCGCACACTGAACCTGCAACAGGCGGTAGTCGATTTCGTACTGCACCGCCCGCGCAAGGAAGAACAGCCGCTGATCGATGAAGCGATCGCCAAAAGCCTGGATATCATCCCCATGCTGTGCGAAGGTAAATTCGAGGCGGCCACCATGCAACTCCACACAAATAAATAAAACCACCGCTCACACTCCGGTGCGCGCAGCCTTAAATCCCGGCAAGCGCCGCCGGTACGGTAAAATAGCGGGTTAATTCACATCTCAGCAAAGCACATACCATGAGTCTCAAATGCGGCATCGTCGGCCTGCCTAACGTCGGCAAATCCACCCTCTTTAATGCCCTCACGAAAGCCGGCATCCCTGCTGAGAACTATCCGTTCTGCACCATCGAGCCTAACGTCGGCATGGTTGAAGTACCTGACCCGCGCCTGCAAGCGCTGGCAGAAATCGTCAAACCAGAACGCATCCTCCCTGCCACCGTCGAATTCGTCGATATCGCTGGCCTCGTAGCCGGTGCATCCAAAGGCGAAGGCCTGGGCAATCAATTCCTCGCACACATCCGCGAAACCGACGCCATCGTCAACGTCGTACGTTGCTTTGAAGACGACAACGTGATTCACGTCGCAGGCAAGATCAATCCGCTGGACGATATCGAAGTCATCCAGACTGAATTGGCGCTAGCCGATATGGGTACCGTCGAAAAAGCGATACACCGCGAAAACAAAAAAGCACGCTCCGGCGACAAGGACGCATCCAAACTGGTCGCGCTGCTGGAACGTATCATGCCGCACCTGGATGAAGCCAAACCAGTACGTGCGTTGGGTCTGGACAAGGAAGAAATGGAATTGATCAAGCCGCTGTGCCTGATCACCGCCAAGCCTGCGATGTACGTCGGCAACGTGTCGGACTCCGGCTTTACCGACAATCCGTTGCTGGATGCATTGACTGCTTATGCCAAATCGCAGAACGCACCTGTCGTCGCCATTTGCGCAGCAATCGAATCCGAAATCGCCGATCTGGACGAAGCAGACAAGCAAGAATTCCTGGCCGACATGGGCATGGAAGAACCCGGCCTGGATCGCCTGATCCGCGCTGGTTTCAAACTGCTCGGCTTGCAAAGCTACTTCACCGCAGGTGTGAAGGAAGTGCGCGCATGGACCATCCCGGTCGGCGCTACTGCACCGCAAGCTGCAGGCGTCATCCATACAGATTTCGAACGCGGCTTCATCCGTGCGCAAACCATTTCCTACGAAGACTACATCACCTACAAAGGTGAAAACGGCGCGAAGGAAGCAGGCAAGATGCGCGCTGAAGGCAAGGAATACATCGTCAAGGATGGCGATGTGCTGAACTTCCTGTTCAACGTTTAATCGGTCATTCAGACAAGGCATCGCCCCTGATACCGGGCGATGCGCATACTCTACAAACGAAAACTGCGCCATGCCCATCCTCACCGAACTGAATCTCTACCCTATCAAATCCTGCGCCGGTATCTCGCTGCGCGAAGCAACGCTCACTGCAGCCGGTTTGATGAGCGAGCAGATTTATGACCGTGAATGGATGATTGTCGACGAAAACGGCGATGCGCTGACACAGCGCGAGTATCCCAAAATGGCGCTGATCACGCCACGCATCAAGGCGGATACTCTGGAGTTGCGTGCACCTGGCATGTTGCGCCTGGAAGTACCGCTAGGCCTGCCTGATCCGGAAGATGAAAGACGTATACGCGTGCAGGTCTGGGATGACCAGGTAGAAGCTTATGATTGCGATGACACTACCGCACTCTGGTTCTCCAATGCGCTGGGCGTGAAATGCCGCCTGGTGCGCTTTCACCCGGATGCAACACGTTATTCGAGCAAAAAATGGACGAATGATGCCGAAGTACCGGTGCTCTTCTCCGACGGTTACCCGATGCTGGTCATCGGTACCGGCTCGCTTGAAGACCTGAACGAAAAACTGGTAGCGCAAGGCCGCAGTGCAATACCGATGAACCGCTTCCGGCCGAACCTGGTATTCGGTGATATCGCACCGTTTGAAGAAGACCTGGCTGATGTGTATCAATTCGCAGCAGCGGCATTGAAACCGGTGAAACCGTGCCCACGCTGCCCATTACCATCGGTCGACCAGGCCACTGGCGAACTCGGCCCTGATCCGCTGGATATCCTCGCTACTTATCGTGCCAATCCCAAAGTCGACGGCAGCATTACCTTTGGCATGAATGCCGTTACCCTCAGCGGCGAAGGCACGGTTCTGCGTGTCGGCCAGCAAGTGGCTGTCGATCCGGCTTTCTAAGTGCGCACAAAAATTGCTATGAAGTAAGCATCGGGGTAGTATGCAGCACGTTATCACTACCCTTCCCGCTATCGCCGCCTGACCTGACCTCCATGTCGAACAAGCTGGTTACCGAAAATTCGCAGTTACGCACCCAGCTCAAGCTATTGCTGGAGCAAGCGCATCGCAACCAGCAAATCATGCAGCGTTATCAGGAATTCGACCTGAAGTTCATCGGTGCAAATACTTTCCAGGAACTGATCGACAGCGTATTCGACACGCTGACGGAAGCATCTGAACTGGATGTCATCACACTCACGCTAATAGACCCTGCTGCCGAAATCCGTCGCATCCTGAGCGACTTGCGCATCGATATCAGTGATTATCCCAACCTGCTGTTTGTCGAGCAAAAAGACGGCGTGGATGAAATCACGCAACCAACACGCAGACCTTCACTCGGTTCGTACAACACTATGCAGCATCGCCGCCTGTTTCCGGATACGGTGCTGAAACCGGCCAGCGTCGCGATTCTGCCGCTGATACGCCGCAATACCCTGATAGGCTGGCTCAGCCTGGGCAGTCTGGATCCGACCCGCTTCACCGCGAATATGGCGAGTGACTTCCTGCAGCATCGCGCATCCATCGTTGCGATCTGCGTTGAAAACGTCATCAACAACGAACGACTGCAACACATAGGCCTGACCGACCCGCTAACCGGCGTCAACAACCGGCGCTATGTAGAACGGCGCTTGCTGGAAGAGGTCGGGCGTACGCAAAGACATGGCTACGCCTTATCCGCCATGTATATCGATCTCGATCACTTTAAAAAAGTAAACGACAACTTCGGGCATCAGAGTGGTGATGAAGTCCTGTGTGAAGTTGCCACGCGCATCAAGGCTGAATTGCGCCTGAGTGACGCCTTGGGACGCTTTGGCGGTGAAGAGTTTGTTGTTTTGCTGATAGATGCATCACTGGATTCAGCACTGGTTGTCGCCGAACGCATACGTGCCAGCGTCAACGGTAACCCTATCGTACTCAACAGCGGCGAAGAGCTGCGTGCAACGGTATCGATAGGTGTCGCCAGCATGAATACTGCGGACAAACAGGATAGTTCAGCAGCAGCGCAACAGTTATTGGCCAAAGCCGATCTCGCGCTGTATCAAGCCAAGAAGGCAGGACGCAATAAAGTGATGCAGGCAAGCTAAAGCCATCTCCGGCAACAGTAATAAAAAAGGGACCATCTGGTCCCTTTTCTTTTATCAGCCAGCGGTTTTGAGTTCCGCCTGCAAACGTTCGTATTTGGCCTGCAACTCTTCCTTGCTCTCACGCCATTCCG
>JBEBUE010000317.1:0-4022 GCA_040393485.1 Herminiimonas sp. | reverse complement strand
CGCTCTTCCATATGCTTGAGGTCGGCATAGCTGCTGATTGCCTCTATCCGCGCAATCAGCTTCTTTTCTTCCATTTTGGTTAAACGCAAGATACGCAGGTCGCCCGCCGGATTGCCCAGCAAGTCATCGCGCTCGCAAGTACACAGGCCTTGCGGGCATTCTTCACGCAATACAAACGGCGGCGACTGCATGGCAACTCACTCCATGAGGACATCGGCGTCAGCACGCACCATGCGCTAACAACCGATTACACTTTCTTGACGAACTCCGACTTCAGGCTCATCGCGCCAAAGCCATCGATCTTGCAATCAATATCATGATCGCTATCAACCAGGCGGATGTTTTTAACCTTGGTACCTACTTTAAGCACGCCGCCCGAACCTTTCAACTTCAAATCCTTGATAATCGTCACGGTATCACCATCCTGCAACACCGTCCCGACCGCATCGCGATATACCTTGGCCTGTTCTGCCGCTTCGGCCGCAGCATGGGGCGACCATTCATGCGCGCATTCAGGACAAATATACTGGCCCCCGTCTTCGTAAGTGAATTCGGAATGACATAGCGGGCAGGCAGGCAAATTACTCATAGGGTGTCCTTGCTGATAAAGCGTAACTGTAAAGCACACAGTATACCGCCTGCACTACAGCAAGCCGCTCCTACCCGCGACGGCAAGCTATCGTCCGATTTATTTTTCATGCTATTCTGCTTGCGCTGTCGCACGTAGCTGCGCACGCCGTAAGCGTTTACGTCAATCAACGCGCAACCAGCCATAGATTATGGCGGGAGCGCGCTGACGTATGTGCTGCAGCGGGCTCCCGATATCTTGGTGTTATACGGAGTCTGTCACATGTCTGAAGCATCCCCGCGTTTTGATACTGCGTATCGTCATCTGATCTGGAAGACGTTCGCCCTCTTTCTATCCTATCTCGCCGTTGCCATGTCCTTGCCGGTACTACCGGTATATGTCACCCAGCAACTGCATTACGGCAACGTACTCGCCGGTCTCGCCGTCGGCATTACCTTCCTTGCGACCATATTGACCCGCAGCCAGGCTGGCGCCCTGACCGACCGCATCGGTGGTAAACACAGCATGCGGCGCGGCCTGTTTATTTACACCATCGCCAGCCTGGTGTGCTGGGTCTCAGCCTGGCAGGTCTTCCCCGTTCAATTCAGCTATGGGCTGCTGATCATCGGTCGCCTGCTGCTGGGCTGGGGCGAAAGCCTGGCCCTGGTCGGCATGCTGGGCTGGAGCATAGAGCAGATGGGGCCCGCCCGCGCTGGCCGCGTCATCGCTTTGTCCGGCATGAGTATTTACGGCGCGTTTGCAGTCGGCAGTCCGCTCGGACTTGCCATCTTCCAGCACTTTGGATTCACTGGCCTGATGCTGGTGTGCGCCGCCCTGCCCCTGCTCGGGCTGGCGATGATCAAAGACATGCCGGAAGGCGCGCTGCAAAACGGTGTACGGGAGTCGTTCTGGCGCATACTGGGCCGCATCTGGCGCCCCGGCCTGACTGTCGGCCTGCAAGGCGTTGGCTTTGCCGCACTGGGCGCCTTCATTACGCTGCACTTCATAAACCAGGGTTGGGCCTACGGCAGCCTGGGGCTGACCTTGTTTGGCACTGGCTTTGTCAGCATGCGTTTATTCTGTGGGCATTTGCCTGACAAGATAGGTGGCAGCCGCGTAGCCATCGTTTCACTGGCCATCGAAGCCAATGGGCAATTCCTGCTGTGGAGCGCCACCGAACCAGCCTGGGCCCTGTTGGGAGCGTTGCTGACCGGTATAGGCTGCTCAATGATTTTCCCATCCATGGGTATGGAAGTGGTCAAACGCGTACCGCCGCAATTGCGCGGTACTGCTGTCGGCGGCTTTGCTGCATTCCAGGATATTGCCTATGGCCTGACCGGACCGGTGGCGGGTCTGTTTGCCGATCACTATGGTTATGCGTCAGTATTCCTGATCGGCGGCATCGCCGCGGTCATGGGGATAGGCACAGCGGTACTCACTGGCCGGGAAAAAATGTGAACTGAAGTATGAAACGGGACGAATTCCCGCTACGCAGCGGCGTACTCGTCCTCAATCAGGCACTAGGCTTGGGTGATGCCCGACGCACCATAGGAATGTGGTCGGTCTTGCGTACCGGATGCAAATGCGTGAGGAATTGCTGGGTTGCTGCACTCCATGAATAGTACAGCGCATGTTCACGCACGACCGAACGCTTCAGGTTCAGCGCGTCAAAGCAGGCACGCATCAGGTCTTCATGCAACACACCCGATTTGCCCTGTGCCACCACGTCTATTGGTCCCTCGACCGGATAAGCGGCCACCGGCACACCGCAGGCCATGGCTTCGATCAGCACCAGGCCGAAGGTATCGGTGCGGCTGGGGAAGACGAAGACATCGGCGCAGCTGTAGTAAGCCGGCAATGCATCATGCGGCTTGGCACCGAGGAAGTGCACTTCCGGGTATTTTTTCTCCAGCTCTTCGCGCATAGGGCCATCGCCGATCACCCACTTCGCGCCTGGCAAATCCATTTCAAGGAAAGCTTCTATATTCTTTTCCACCGCCACACGGCCAACGTACAGATACAGTGGTCGCTCTTGCGTCACTTCTTCGCGCTGCCCCGGACGGAAGTAATCGGTGTCCACACCGCGGCTCCATTGCACGACATTCTTGAAACCACTCTTTTCCAGCGCATCCTGCATGCGTGGCGTTGGCACCATGACTGCCTTGGCTGGCTTGTGGAACCACTTCAACCAGCGATAGGTCAGTGCCAGCGGCAGGTGGAAACGTGCACGCAGATATTCCGGGAAACGGGTGTGATACGCGGTGGTGAAATCCAGCCCGCGATTAATGCAAAAACGTCGCGCCGCTAGCCCCATCGGACCTTCGGTTGCGATGTGGATGCAATCCGGATCGAAATCTTCCAATGCTGCAGCGACCTTGGCATAAGGCTTATAAGCCAGCCGTATCTCCGGATAAGTCGGGCAGGAATAGCTGCGCATGTGCTCCGGCGTCACCATCAACACCGCGTGACCACTGGCGCGCAATTGCTTGCGTGTCGCCTTCAGTGTGTTGACCACACCATTGACTTGCGGCTCCCAGGCGTCAGTTACGATGGCGATACGCATAATTCTTCACCTTTTTCATGTTTTGCTGCCTTGTGCGACATGACGATTTCCTGCCAGGTCACCAGACGCAAGGCACCGGATGCGTCTTCCACCAAAGCGGACAGACTTTCGACCCAGTCGCCATCGTTGCAATAAGTAATGCCGTCGATATCGCGGATCTCCGGCTTGTGGATGTGGCCGCAGATCACGCCATCCAGACCACGGCGTTTGGCTTCGGCTGCCAGCGCGTTTTCAAATGAAGAGATGTAGCTGACGGCATTCTTCACTTTCAGCTTCAGGTATTGCGACAGCGACCAGTACGGCAAACCCGCACGGGCGCGCCAGCTGTTGAACCATTGATTGAATTTGAGGATGACGGTGTAGAGGTTGTCGCCCACATAGGCGAGCCATTTAGCACAGGCGATCACGCCATCAAAGCGATCGCCATGCAGCACCAGCATGCGTTTGCCCTGCGCCGTCGTGTGTATGAGTTCATCACGGATGCGTATGCCGCCAAAATCCAGGTCGATGAACTGACGTACCGCTTCATCGTGATTGCCGGGTACGAAGATCACTTCGGTACCCTTTTTTGCTTTTTTCAGCACCGTTTGTACTACGTCGTTATGCGCTTGCTCCCAGTACCAGCGGCGCTTTAGCTGCCAGCCATCGATGATGTCACCGACCAGATAGAGGGTATCCGATTCCGTTTTCCGCAAGAATTCCAACAGGCGTTGCGCCTGGCAACCAGTAGTTCCCAAGTGCAGGTCTGAAATCCAGATTGTCCGGAATTTAATAGATTCGCGGACTGGCTCGCGCTTCGCGCCAACTTCCGCACCGATAAAATCAGTCGTCAAAAATTGGTCGCGTGGCTTCATGCTGGTTGCGCCTCTTTCAGGTAGTGACGTGCGTAAC
>JBEBUE010000316.1:0-4030 GCA_040393485.1 Herminiimonas sp. | reverse complement strand
ATAAAACGCACATGCTCTATGAGGATGTGCGTTTTTTATTTGGGTGCGCATAACCTGAAGGCTATGCGTACAGCTTGTAATTTTAAGCGCGCTCGTCTTTCACTTCAGTGATACCGCCTTCGATAATGATATCGCTACGTCCTTGCGATTGCTGGTAAGCGTAACGTTCAGCAGCAAAGCGCGCTTTCGCTGCCTTGCGTTTTTTGAACAGCAGCACAGGGATCAGCAGCCAGCTCAGCAAGAGCACAGTCACAATCACGAGCAAACCTACGGCAAGCACCAAACCCAATACCAGCCAGGCGATCAGGCGCGAAAAAAATCCGCCGGATTGATGACGGCGAAAGACTTGTTGCCAGTTCTGAGCCTGTTGGCTGAAAAAGAAAGATGCCATAGTTGTAATCACTCCTGTCCCGATAGTATACGCCAATTCAGCGCAAACAATATTTTCCTAGTCCGGGCGTTGCTCTTATCGCTACGCCGGGCGCGCTATGCGTATGCAATGATAGATAGCGCTTTTGCGTAAAAATTCAATATCTGCGCGGTTTAATTCTTAAAAAACATCGTTAAAACTGCAAAAACATGTAAATCGCTGCGCAAATTATCCTTTTTACACCAGCCTGCCTTCTGTTTGCTTTCAGGCGTTGCGGTAAATCAGCGCCACAGCTTCCGCCGCTATTCCTTCTTCGCGGCCCAGATAACCCAGCTTTTCATTGGTTTTCGCCTTGATGTTGACCTGGTCAATGGCGACACCGAGGTCAGCGGCAATATGCGCCACCATAGTCGGGATATGCGGTGCCATCTTGGGCTTTTGCGCAATGATGGTCGCATCCACATTACCGATACGATAACCGGCTGCCGCCACCCGCTTGACCGCTTCCCGCAGCAAGACGCGCGAATCGGCGCCGGCAAACTCGGCTGCCGTATCCGGGAAATGTCGCCCGATATCACCCAATGCAGCAGCACCGAACAAGGCATCAGTAATCGCATGCAGCAAGGCATCGGCATCCGAATGACCGAGCAAACCCATGCTATGCGGGATGGTCACACCACCCAGGATCAGCTTGCGTCCCGCCACCAGGGCGTGGCAATCGTAACCTTGTCCGATACGGAAAGGCAGGCCCGCGCCTGCGGGTGCACTTGGAGTGATACTCATACAATTCCTTTTAAATACAATTCAGCCAGCGCCACATCATGCGGCAGGGTGACCTTGAAATTCCTCGCGTCGCCTTCAACCAGCTTAGGCTGCAAACCGAGCGCCTCAATCGCGCTTGCTTCGTCGGTGACCGTTTTCGCCTGCTCCAGTGCACGCAACAGCAAACCATAGCGGAACATTTGCGGCGTCTGCGCCGCCCACAAACGATCCCGTGCAACGGTCTGCTCCACCCGTCCCGCTGTACCGGCACGCTTGAGCGTATCGACCACCGGCACCGCCAGCAAGCCGCCGACCGCATCGTCGCGCAGGACAGCTATCAGTTTATCGATCAGGCCTATGCTCAGTCCCGGGCGCGCCGCATCATGTACCAGCACCCAGTCATCGTCATTAATAGCCTCCTGCACTTGCGCCCGCATCGCGTGCAGGCCGTTCAGCACGGATTGATGACGCGTCGCGCCACCGACCCGCAAGACACTGGTATAGGAATCGTCATGTAAGGCCGCCATCGCCACGTCTATATAGCCATCCTCGGCACTGACGACGACAAAGGTGTGCTCTATCGCATCTGCCCTCGAAAAAGTATCCAGCACATGGCGCAGCATCGGTTTGCCGGCTATCTGCACATACTGCTTCGGGATTTTTTCACCCATGCGGGCGCCGACACCGGCAGCAGGGATCAGGGCGAAATAACGGGGTAAGCTCATGTTCTGGTCTTAGGAAGATGCGTGGGTGCGCTCGTTATTATGGGGCTATCCCTTATGGATTGCGCACGCGCCCGACGGGAGGGAGGGCTTGGTTTATAATCTCATCATAATTTTTCACTGTCAAATGAAGTGCCGGCAAGCAAGTAGGCTGGCGCTTTTTGACCACCCTGACATGTTTAATGTCGCTATTTGATGTCATTCGACCTAAAAAAATCACTCCCCAAGCCCGCTACGCGTTTTGTCCTGCCCCCGGTTCACGGTTCGGCGGATGCCTATGTATTGGCACAAGCCGCAGCTGAACTCAAGTCGCAGCAACGCATGTTAACAGTCGTCGTGGCGAATGCCAGCGACGCGCAGCGCCTGTTGGCAGAAATCCCATGGTTCGGCAAAGAAGCAAGCGATCTGCGCTGCCATTTACTGCCCGATTGGGAAACGCTGCCTTATGATGCGTTCTCACCGCATCAGGATCTGGTCTCGGAACGGCTGGCGACCCTGTATGAAGTCCTGAACGGTCACTGCGACGTGCTGATCGTGCCGGCCACTACTGCACTGGTACGCATGGCGCCGCCCGCCTTCCTCGCTTCCTATACTTTCTTCTTCAAACAGGGCGAAACCCTGGATGAAACGAAGCTGAAGGCCCAGCTGCAACTGGCTGGTTACAGCCCGGTCAAGCAAGTCATGTCTCCCGGCGAATATTCGGTGCGCGGCGGCCTGATTGATATCTATCCGATGGGCTCGGTGCTGCCTTATCGTATCGACCTGTTCGGCGACACCATAGACAGCATACGTACCTTCGATGCCGATACACAGCGCTCGCTGTATCCGGTCAAGGAAGTACGACTGCTGCCGGCACGCGAATTCCCGATGGACGAAGAAGCGCGCACCGCCTTCCGTGGTCGCTGGCGCGAATTGTTTGAAGGCGACCCGAGCCGCTCCGTCATTTACAAGGATATCGGCAGCGGCATAGCGTCGGCCGGTATCGAATACTATCTGCCGCTGTTTTTCGAGCAAACCAATACCCTGTTCGACTATCTGCCCGCGGACACTACATTTGCACTGATCGGCGATATCGAAGCCGCCATCAAACGCTTCTGGGATGACACGCAATCACGTTACCGCTTCCTGAAGTCGGACCGTGAGCGCCCTATCCTCGCGCCGGAACAAATCTTCCTCAGTGACGAAAACTTCTTCGCCCTCGCCAAGCCTTATGGCCGCTGGGTGATCCAGAACGAAAACGTCGCCTCCGAGTTATCAGCGCCATTGCCGAATATTGCCGTCAATCGCCGCGCGGACGATCCACTGGTGAATCTGCGCGCTTACCTGCTGCAAACCGACAAGCGCGTCATGATCTGCGCAGAGAGCAATGGTCGCCGCGAAACCCTGCAGCAGTACTTCAACGAATACGATTTACCACTGGCACCGACCGAGGGCTTTGCTGATTTCAGCACCGCTTCCGCCAAGCTGATGCTGGGCGTCGCCCCTATGCACGCCGGCTTCGAACTGGGCAATGCATTGGGTGGCCTCGCCTTCATTACGGAAACCGAGTTGTACGCCGGTTCCGGTCGCCGGGTAGGCAGCAAGAAGCAGGAAGGCGCGACCCAGGTCGAATCGATGGTGCGCGACCTGTCCGAACTCAAGATCGGCGATCCGGTAGTGCACGTCAATCATGGCATCGGCCGTTACATGGGTCTGACCAGCATGGATCTGGGCGAAGGTGAAACCGAATTCCTTCATCTGGAATATGCGAAGGACACCAAACTCTACGTGCCGGTATCGCAATTGCATGTGATTTCGCGCTACTCCGGCGCCTCGCCGGAAGATGCGCCATTGCACGCACTGGGTTCCGGCCAGTGGGAAAAAGCCAAACGCCGTGCTGCTGAAAAGATACGCGACACTGCCGCTGAACTACTAAACCTGTATGCCCGCCGCGCCCTGCGCGAAGGCCACAGCTTCGAATACTCGGCGCATGACTACGAAGCTTTTGCCGAGAGTTTCGGTTTCGAAGAGACAGCCGACCAGGCAGCTGCCATCAACGCCGTCATCAAGGACATGACCAGCGGCAAACCGATGGATCGCCTGATTTGTGGCGACGTCGGCTTCGGCAAAACCGAAGTTGCCATGCGTGCGGCATTTGTCGCCGTGCTGGGGGGTACGCAAGTCGCCATCCTTGCTC
>JBEBUE010000315.1:0-4032 GCA_040393485.1 Herminiimonas sp. | reverse complement strand
CGTCGCTGCCGGTACGCGTGGCGCACGTGCTGCAGCTGCCGGAAACACCGCACTGGAAGGAGGAGCTATAGCGGACATATCAAACCTTCTCCGCCTGACCACGCTTGCGGGTCCAGGCTTGCAATAAATTAATCGTCAACAACATCAGGAAGGAAGCCGTCAGCATCACCACCGCGATCGCGGTCGCACCTGCATAGTCGTATTGCTCCAGCTTGGTCACAATAAACAGCGGAGTGATTTCCGACACCATAGGCATATTGCCGGCGATGAAAATCACGGAACCGTACTCACCGGTTGCACGTGCAAACGCCAGGGCAAAGCCAGTCAGCAAAGCCGGTAGTACAGTCGGGAAAATCACCTTGGCAAACGTCTGCCAATGACTCGCACCCAGGCTGGCCGCAGCTTCTTCCAATTCACGCTCGGCATCTTCCAGGATCGGTTGCACAGTACGCACTACGAAAGGCAAACCAATAAAAGTCAGCGCGATAATCACGCCCAGCGGGGTAAATGCAACCTTGATGCCTATGGCTTCCAGGTAACGGCCGATCCAGCCATTAGGCGAATACAAAGCTGTCAAAGCAATACCGGCTACTGCAGTCGGCAATGCAAACGGCAAATCGACCATCGCATCAATAATCTTCTTACCCGGGAATTTGTAACGCACCAGCACCCAGGCCACGATGCCGCCGAACAAAGCATTCAGGGTGGCACCGATCAGCGATGCGCCAAAGGTCAACTTATAAGAAGCCACCACCCGATCCGAAGTCACCGCAGTAATAAAAGCGTCCCACGTCATCGTGAATGTTTTAAGGAACACTGCCGACAGCGGTATCAGGACGATCAGGCTGAGATAAAAGATCGTGAAGCCAAGCGACAAATTGAATCCGGGCAACACCCTGGACGCGGTTTGTTTCCTGACAGGAAGGGCAAGGACGGCTGACATAAGCTCTCTTATTACAAATATGGCTAACAGGCTGCAATAATCACACTTAGACGTTATAAAGAAAACGAATCTTTTTGCATTTTGTTAGAAGAAAAACGTATATAGAAATCAGCCCATCCATTAGCTAGCAGTTGCCCAAGCACCCCTCATTTCGAAAATAAGCAATTGAAATCATAGACTTAAGACCAGCACCAACACAGAAATGGAAATATTAAAACAGCAATAAAAAGGGCGACCATAGATCGCCCTTTTAAATCATCAGCGTACACGCTGACTTCAGACCGTATTTAGCTTGCTGATTCCCGCATGCTCGCCAGTACCTGCTCACACAACTGACAAGCCTCTTCGAGATGCTGCACCAGATGCACATGCCGGGAATTGGCCTGCCACTCCTCCATCGCCGATCTGAACGTAGCCACCCACAGCGTCGCCACCATGCGCAATTCGCTACGGCGCTCGGGTTCCGGCCACACCATCGTCAAGGTCTGAAGCAGTGCGCGCTCCCATTCCATGAACGATGCATGGAAGCTCATCCGTAACTTCTCTGTGACGTGCATCAGCTCTTCCATCGCCACGATCTCATCGTTCGCGTGCCTGGAAAGGTGGTCGTTGAATACCCTGCGTATGAGCTGAAACGGAATCTCATCCCGCGACGCGACGGCGATATCTTCCAGCAACGGCGACCAACAGCCGCGATGCCAGGCGACCAGCAAATCTTCCTTGCCCGCGAAATAAGAAAAGAAAGTACGGCGTGAGATTCCGGCCGCTACCGCGATCGCATCCAGTGTCGTCGCGTGATAGCCATGCTCGACAAACAAGCGCATACCCGCATCCACTATGCGTAGATAGGTATCGCGCCGCTTCTGTTCGCGTAATCCGAGCGTCACCGACGTATCAGCTTGCTTATTGGTATCCATCAGGGTTCCTTGCAATTCTGCACTTAGTGCAATAATATTTGCACTAAGTGCAAATATTTTACTCAATTTCACCCGCTTTCCTTCTGGTACCCACACTATTTTTTAGCCGCTGTTGCGCAAACGAGGCGTACGCCATGCTGTATGAATAGGCAGAAAAGGGGTCAGTGGCCGGGTGTAGCGCAGGGGGAAGAACTTGAAGCAAGCAAACATAGTAGTCGTAGGCGGCGGCATCGCCGGTCTGGAAATTGCGAGTTCATTAGGCAGGAAATTCAAATCCGGCAATGCAAACTCCCCGCTGATCAGCGTACTTGATCGCGATTCGGCACACATCTGGAAACCCATGCTGCATACCATTGCAGCAGGTACACGCGACATCTCGCAGCAACAAACCACCTACGCGGCGCAAGCCAGGGATTGCGGCTTTGCCTATCAACCGGGCGAACTCAACGGCCTGGATCGCGCCGGCAAATACATTTCCATCGCCGCACTCTACGCACCGGATGGGCGTTTGCTGATCCCGGAACGTACACTCCCTTATGACAAACTGATACTCGCAGTCGGCAGCCAGGCTAATGATTTTGGTACGCCCGGCGTCCAGGAACATTGCTATATGATCGACTCCAGGGTGCAAGCGGATGCCTTCAATCGTGAAGTGCGCCTGCGCATGTTCCAGTGCCTGGGCCTGGATCAGGAACTATCGATAGCCATCGTCGGTGGTGGCGCGACCGGCGTCGAGCTGGCGGCTGAATTGATTCAGCTGGCTGAAATTGCTGAGAGCTATGGCGCGGTCGGCCTCGGATCAAAAATCCATATCACATTGATACAGAGCGGCCCGCGTTTGCTGGATGCCTTCCCGGAAGCGATTTCATTAGCCGTCAGGGAAAAGCTGGAAGCACTGGGCATCAAGGTATTGACCAATACGCGTGTTCAGTCTGCATCCGCCGACGGCCTGAACACAGCTGACGGCAACTTCATTCCCGCAGCCATGCTGGTGTGGGCAGCGGGCGTCAAGGCAGCCGAAGTGATGAGCCAGCTGGATGGATTGGAGTGCAATCGCAACAACCAGTTGATAGTCAACAATCGTTTGCAAACCACGCTCGATGATTCCATCTACGCGGTGGGTGATTGCGCCAGCCTGACGCTGCCCGGTGCCACGCGCGCACTCCCACCAACCGCTCAAGTGGCACACCAGCAAGCTGTTTATCTGATCCGCCACTTCAGCAAGATACTGGACGAGCAAAAATTTCCCGACTTCCGCTATCGTAATCTCGGTGCATTGGTCGCGCTCGGCGAATACGATGCCTATGCTTCGCTCGGCCAGTTTGGTCTTTTCAAGAACGGTTTTATACGCGGCAAGATTGCGCAATTAAGTCACGCGATGCTGTACCGTAGCCATCAATCCAATCTGCATGGTTTCTGGCGCGGGAGTCTGCTGTGGATGGTCGACCAGCTGAATAAAAAAGTACGTCCGTCTATCCGGCTGGACTAATGCACCAGCCTAAACAGGACGCAGCTGCGTAGGCGACAACACTCCCAGCCACGCGACACAGGCGATCACCAGTACCGCCAATGCACTTTCCATCAGCAGGCTTCGGCGCAGCAAGATGACCGCTTCGTCATGCCTACCGGCTTGCATCGCCTGCTCCACACGCGGCCCGAGGAAGAAGCGATTCGCCGTCGCGAGTGCCAGCATGCCTATGAAGAGTGCCAGCTTCAGGGACAGCAACATGCCGTACTGTGTTGTGATCAGGCCTTTGATCGATGGCCCTATGATCAATAGGTAGTTCGCTATGCCGGTACTCATCAGCGTCACCACGATCACGGTGCCGAAGCGGGCAAATCCGTTTGCCGTCTTACTCAGCACTGCGGGCGCATCGGGGTGCAATCCGGGATTCATCAGTGCCAGCACTACAAAAGAAAACAGCGCGCCAACCCAGGCACCAGCGGCGAACAAATGCGCGATATCTGAAACCAGATGGATCCAGCCTTGCACACCTTCATTCATTGCGGCATGACCAGACCAGGCCAGTGTCGCCAGCGCAAGTGCCGAAAATACTGCCAGCAAACCATAACGGAATCGCACACCTGAATTGGCGGCGATGATGACACATGCAAGCAAGGCCACCATGCGTAGCATCCATGCCATCCCCATATGAGTGCCAGTGATGACCA
>JBEBUE010000314.1:0-4032 GCA_040393485.1 Herminiimonas sp. | reverse complement strand
AGGGATGCAATGATGCCGAGCAAAACGAACAAAACGCTCAGCGCGAAGATGAACGTTACTTTATGAAATAAAAAATCCTGCAGACGCTGCTTGCGCATGGTGGCCATCAGCGCTTTGCTGAAAATGCCGCTTTCACTATTTTCTTTATCGATAGTCATTGCGTGGGCAGGAATAGTATTAAGACTTGCGCTCATAATTATTTGGTTTTAAGCAGGGCTGCCTCAGTCCATCTAGCGATGTGTGACTGAGACAGCCCTTAGTTAAATAGCGACTGAATCTGCGACGAATCTGCAATTAACTCAGCTGTTACCAAATAGCCTTGCCGGAAGCATCTTTGACATTTGCTTTCCATGCGTCCTGAACCAATTTCACAACTGGTGCAGGCATTGCCACGTAGTCCAGGTCGGAAGCCATTGCGCCGCCGTTTTTGTAGGACCAGTCAAAGAATTTCAACACTTCTTTAGCGCGCTCAGCCGATGCTTGCGATTTGTGCAAGAGGATGAACGATGCGCCAGTGATAGGCCAGCTCGATTTACCAGCCTGGTTGGTCAGGATCACGCCCATACCTGGCGTTTTCGCCCAGTCAGCACCAGCTGCAGCTGCTTTGAATGTTTCGTCGTCAGGTTGTACAAATTGACCGTCACGGTTTTTCAACTGTGTGTGGGACATTTTGTTCTTTTTAGCGTACGCGTACTCTACGTAGCCGATCGAACCCTTGATACGTTGAACGTTGGCTGCAACGCCTTCGTTACCTTTGCCGCCCACGCCTGCTGGCCATTTAACTGCAGTACCTGCGCCCACGCCTTCTTTGAAGTCAGCATTGGTTTTCGACAGGAAGTCGGTCCACAGGAAAGTGGTGCCGGAGCCGTCCGAACGGTGTACGACGGTGATGTCGGAATCTGTCAGCTTCGCGCCTGGGTTCAATGCAGTGATACGTGCATCGTTCCATTTGGTGATTTTGCCGAGGTAGATGTTAGCCAATACTTCGGACGTCATTTTCAATTGACCTGGGGTGATGCCGTCCAGGTTGACGATAGGCACTACGCCGCCCATGATTGCCGGGAATTGGAGCAAGCCTTCAGCTTCCAGCTCTTCTTCTTTCAGTGGCATGTCGGATGCGCCGAAATCAACGGTTTTTGCCTTGATTTGTTTGATACCGCCGCCGGAACCGATGGATTGATAGTTCAAGCCGGTACCGGTTGCTGCTTTATAGGATTCTGCCCATTTGGAATAAATAGGGTATGGGAAAGTCGCGCCAGCACCTGTAATGTCAGCTGCTACTGCGGAAGAGAACGCCACTGCTGCTACTGCTGCCACCATGGCGGTTTTAACAAATTGATTCAATCGCATAACTGCTCCTTAGGGTTAACTAAATAAGACAGTGCGAACTCTAGCGAACAATTATGACAGCTTTATGACTTCGGAAAAATCCTGTCATAAACTTGATTTTGGACAAAAAAACTTGTCATTAAGTTGTCATAATGGGTCACTACACTCTGCGAGGTCACCAATGGCCAAAGTCAAGAACATGCACAAAAAAGCCGTAGCAGAAGCCGTTTCCGCCCCAGTATTACCGCAAAGCGCCATCTATTTAAACCGTGAATTGTCACAATTGGCCTTTAACCGCCGTGTACTGGCACAGGCTGAGAACCCAGACGTTCCGCTGCTGGAGCGCTTGAAATATTTGTGTATCGTCAGTAACAACCTGGATGAACTGTTTGAGGTCAGGATCGCCAGCCTGCTGGCAAACAATCACGTGGAAGGCGAGTTCATCGAACCGCCAGCCCTATCCGCCGCGCTGGCCGTAGCCGGTGCCGAATGTCATCAAATCGTCGAACGACAATACCGTGTATTAAATGAAAGCGTACTGCCGCAACTAGCGCAGGAAGGTATCCATTTATTACGTGATCAGGATCGTAATGATGCGCAACGCGCCTGGGTAAAGGCTTATTTTGACCGCGAAGTCCGTCCATTGCTGACGCCGATAGGCCTGGATCCGGCCCATCCCTTCCCGCAAGTTGTTAATAAGAGTCTGAATTTCATCGTTGAGCTGTCCGGCAAGGACGCTTTTGGCCGCGGTACCGCCATCGCCATCCTGAAAGCACCGCGCGTTTTGCCGCGCGTCATCCAGTTGCCACCAGAATTATCCAAAAACGGGGTTTCCTTCTGCCTACTGTCTTCCATCATCCACGCCCATATCAACGATTTGTTCAGTGGGCGTGAAGTACTGGCCTATTCGCAATTCCGTGTCACGCGTAACAGTGACCTGTGGGTAGATGAAGAAGAAGTTAAAAACCTGCGCCAGGCCCTGCAAGGTGAGCTGCAAAGCCGTAATTTCGGCGTCGCAGTACGTCTGGAAGTGGCGAAAAACTGCCCGCCGCACTTGTCACAATTCCTGCTGGAACAGTTCTCCATCGACAAAAACCGCCTGTATGCGGTCGATGGCCCGGTGAATATGGTGCGCCTGTCCGAACTGATCGACCATGTCACCAAGCCGGAGCTGCGCTTCCCGCCCTATTCGCCCATGTATCCGCCCAAGCTGGCGAATACCGACCTGTTTGCCGTTATAGGCAAGCACGATGTCCTGCTGCACCACCCTTTCCAGTCGTTCCAGCCGGTGCTCGAATTCATCCGTAGTGCAGCTCAGGATCCCGACGTGGTCGCCATCAAACAGACGATTTACCGTACCGGTATGAACTCCGATCTGATGGAGTCGCTGATCCTGGCGGCGCAACGCGGCAAGGAAGTGACCGTGGTCGTTGAACTGATGGCGCGTTTTGACGAAGAAGCGAATATCAACTGGGCCGATCGCCTGGAACGCGCCGGTGCGCAAGTCGTGTACGGCGTGGTTGGCCTGAAAACTCACGCCAAGCTGGCACTGGTGATCCGTCGCGAAGCTGGCGCGCTGCGCTATTACGCGCACATGGGTACTGGTAACTACCATCCGAGTACCACCAAGTTCTATACCGACTTCGGCTTGCTGACGGCCAATCCGGCGATAGCCACTGAAGTCAACGAAGTCTTCATCCACCTGACCAGCCTGACCAAGCCGAAAAAGCTGGAACACCTGTGGTTGGCGCCTTTTGCCCTGCAAAAGGAGTTCATACGCGCCATCCGCAATGAAGCAAAGATTGCTCGCCTGGGGCGTCCGGGCCGGATTATCGCGAAAATGAATGCTTTATTGGATGAATCTGTCATCCGCGCACTGTATGCGGCATCCGCAGATGGCGTAAAAATCGATCTCATCGTCCGCGGGGCCTGTGCGCTGCGTCCTGGCGTGCCGGGCCTGTCAGAAAACATCCGCGTCCGCTCCATCGTCGGCCGTTTTCTGGAACACAGCCGCATCTATTACTTCCGTAACGACCTGGCGCACGACGTTTATCTGTCGAGCGCCGACTGGATGAACCGCAACCTGTTCCGTCGCATCGAAGTCGCCTTCCCGATACTCGATCCGGCGTTAAAAAAACGTGTGATTGCAGAAGGCCTGGACCCCTACCTCAAAGACAATTTGAATTCATGGGAACTAGATTCCAACGGCGTCTATCAAAAACGTAAGCCTCGGGGAAAATCGGGCGCATTCAGCGCACAACAACATCTGATGCAGATATTAGGTAACCCTGTGGAGTAAAAAATGGAATTGATCTTGTGGCGGCATGCAGAAGCGGAAATGGGTGAACCCGACGAGGGCCGTGCATTGACCGCAAAAGGTCACAAGCAAGCGTGGAAGATGGCCGAGTGGCTGGACCACAATCTGCCCAATAGCTGCAAGATCTTGGTCAGCCCCGCCACTCGTACGGTACAGACGGCAGAGGCGCTAGGCCGCAAGTTCAAGATCGTCGACGACTTATCACCTGAATCCAGCGTAGAAAAAGTCCTTGCCGCTACCCATTGGCCAGACAGCCGCGAACCGGTGCTCGTCATCGGTCATCAGCCGACGCTAGGGCAACTGGCCGCTACACTCGTCACCGGCAGTCCGCAAGACTGGACTATCCGCAAAGGCAATGTCTGGTGGATAGTGCAGCGCGAACGCGG
>JBEBUE010000313.1:0-4037 GCA_040393485.1 Herminiimonas sp. | reverse complement strand
ATATGGTTAATGCGGACCTCAATTGAGCATCCGCTGAGTCCGATATAAGTGCGCCTAAACGAGTTTCAAGACCTTGAAAAATGCCTGCTATGCCCCTATAGCAACGCCGTTTTTCATAATTTTTCGCTTTTTCATCCATTTTTAAGTCGGCCCCGCCACAGCGCACCAGACAAGTTCTTAAAAGCCGCAACTTCAAACTTCTTTACATGAAAAACCTTGCATTTGGGTACCGGATCAACGAAAATCCAAATGAGAATAATTGCTATTTACATGCAATAGCATCACCCAATAATATGAAAATGAATATGTAATGGAAGCACGACCGAATAATCCGCAACGTGCTTACTGGCTAAAGACCCTGCATCAATGGCACTGGATCAGTTCGGCACTGTGTTTATTAGGCATGCTGCTATTCAGCGTGACCGGCATTACGCTCAACCATTCATCGCAAATCGAAGCAAAACCACAAGTCTCCACCCAGGAATTGCAACTGCCCGCAGCACTGCAGGCGCAGTTGGTCAAATCCGAGGCAAGCGCGTCAGACAAGCAAGGCAGCGCGCTGTCGCCAGAGTTGCAGGGCTGGATGAAAGAACGTTTATCGGTAGATGTCAGCGGACGTGACATCGAGTGGTCGCCGGAAGAGGTTTATATCGCGCTGCCGCGTCCGGGCGGCGATGCCTGGGTAAGGATAGATCGCAGCAGCGGCACGGTTGAATATGAGGCGACCAATCGCGGCTGGATTTCTTATCTGAATGATTTGCACAAGGGTCGCAATACCGGTGTGGCCTGGAGTTGGTTCATCGACATTTTCGCGGCGGCCTGCCTGATTTTTTCGATTACCGGTTTATTCATCCTCAAGATGCACGCGACCAATCGCCCGAGCACATGGCCTATCGTCGGCCTCGGTGTATTGATTCCGTTCTTGCTGGCGATTTTGTTTGTTCACTAATCCACTAACCGATACATCAACCGATAACTACAGGGTTTTATGCGAATTTCTTATTCCTTCATGTTAGGTGCTGCACTCACCACGCCGGCTTTTGCCGCCGACCTGAACGTCAAAGTCGAGATCCCTCGCCTGACCGTTGCCGAATACCACAAGCCTTACGTCGCCTTCTGGATCGAAGGTGCAGATCAGGCGTTCGTACGCAACCTGGCCGTCTGGTATGACCTGAAAATGAAGAATAACGAAGGCACCAAATGGCTGAAAGACATGCGCCAATGGTGGCGCAAGAGCGGTCGTGATTTGCAAATGCCGGTAGATGGCCTGAGCGGCGCGACGCGCGCACCTGGTGAGCAAACCCTGAGCTTCAATGGCGCCAAGTCCGGCCTGGACAAACTGCCTGCAGGTGAATACTCACTCGTTGTAGAAGCAGCGCGCGAAGTCGGTGGCCGTGAATTAATCCGCGTGCCGTTCCAGTGGCCACCTAAATCGCTGCAAACTGCGCAAGCCAAAGGCGAGCATGAGCTCGGTACCGTTTCCATCGAATTAAAACCATAAGACCCAAGGACATCCCCATGAAAAAAACTCCGTTGTGGCGTGTTGCAGCGCTGGCCGTTTCCCTCTCCGTCGCCCTGCCTATGGCAGCAAATGCGCATCGTGCCTGGATGTTGCCATCAGCCACGGTATTGTCCGGTAACGAACCTTGGGTCACCGTAGACGCGGCCGTGTCGAATGACTTGTTCTACTTTGAACATAACCCACTGCGTCTGGATGGCCTGGCGGTCATCGCGCCGGACGGCAGCGCTGCCGCAGTAGAAAACAAAAGCACAGGCAAGTATCGCAGCACCTTCGACGTCAAGCTGGCACAAAAAGGCACCTACAAGCTGACCATGGTCAACGACGGTTTGAGCGCCAGCTACAAGGTCGGAACGGAAAACAAACGTTGGCGTGGCAGCGCTGAGACCTTCGCCAAAGAAGTCCCAGCCGATGCCAAAGACCTCAACGTAAGCCGCAACCAAAGTCGCATGGAAGTATTCGTCAGCTCCGGCAAACCATCGGATACCGTACTGAAACCAACTGGCGCCGGCCTGGAACTGGTTCCTATCACGCATCCTAACGACCTGTTCGCTGGTGACACCAGTAACTTCCGCTTCCTGCTCGACGGCAAACCAGCTGCTGACATTGAAGTCACTGTCATTCCTGGCGGCATACGCTATCGCGACCAACTCGGCGAAATCAAAGTCAAAACCGACAAGGACGGCAAATTCAGCGTCAAGTGGCCAAGCGCAGGCATGTACTGGATGAGCGCCAACAACGGTAGCCCGCAAATGGGCACTGATAGCAACGCGCAAAAAGCTGTGGGCACGCTGGCCAAACCGATTCGTCGCGTCAGCTACACCGCAACATTGGAAGTATTGCAGCCGTAATTACCCGCCTTGCTATGCGCCCGTTGCCTGTAACAGGTAACGGGCGTTTTAGTTTAATGGCTATACATCGCCAACACCCATGCGACGCACACTAGTCCCGCTGATAGAAAACCCTCCAGAATCACCTGCTCTCGGCAGCGTCGTGCACACCCTGCACGGCCAGACGATGGGGACCAGCTGGTCCGTCAAACTGGTGGCAGCAGTCACCCGCCGCTTGTCGCCACTACGCGAAGCGATACAAACCCAACTCGATACCGTCGTAGCCCAGATGAGCACCTGGGAGCCGGCATCGAACCTGAGTATCTACAATCAATCCGCAGCAGGCTCATGGCATACGCTGCCCGAAGAATTTTTCACGGTATTGCAATATGCATTGCAAGTAGCCAGTGCCAGCAATGGTGCTTATGATCCGACCACAGGTGCCCTGGTCAATGCCTGGGGCTTTGGTCCCGACAAACGCTACAACGAAGCTGGCTTCATTCCCCCCACTGCGCAAACACTCGCCAGCGCACGCGCGCAATGCGGCTGGCAACGTATCGCCATCGACCGTGCTACCAGGCGAGTGCAGCAACCCGGCGGTATCTATATAGATCTATCCGCCATTGCCAAGGGTTACGGCGTGGATCAGGTCGCGCGCGAACTGCTGCGCCTGGGCATAGACAGTTTCCTGGTCGAAGTCGGTGGTGAGCTGCGTGGTGCAGGCGTCAAGCCAGACGGACAACCATGGTGGGTTGCTCTCGAACATCCACTACCGGATGCGCTGGCATCTGCAGCATCCAATGCTGTCGTCGGCATAGAAACCATAGCAGCCCTGTATGACTGGTCGGCCGCGACTTCTGGCGACTATCGACGCTATTTCGAAGACGATGCGATACGCTATTCACACACCATCGATCCTCGCAACGGCGAACCCATCCGACATGGACTGGCATCCGTTACCGTACTGCACGCAGACTGCATGGCAGCAGATGCATGGTCAACGGCACTCAACGTCATGGGCGCCGAACAAGGACTCGCCTACGCCAACGCGCATGACCTGGCAGCACTCTTTATCAATCGCAGCGCAGATGGTTTCGAAGAGCATCTGAGCGCATCACTACTGGCCTTACTCCAATGAACTGGAGCGACACTACCCGCATCACAGTCGCGACACTACTGGTGCTTGCCTATATTGCGCTGTGCGCTGGCATTTATCTTTCCGAACGACGCAAACGCCTGCAAGCCCTGCGCGACGCAGCCGCCCTGCGCCCGGCGGCTGACGGTGCGCAACCCTGGTTAATCGGCTACGCCAGCCAGACTGGCTCAGCCGAACAACTCGCATGGCAAACCGCGCGCATGTTGCATACCGCAGGTGTACCGACGCGCGTAGCGGCGCTCTCGGACATCAGCCTTGATGACTTAATGCAGAGTGAGCGCGCACTGTTTGTCGTCAGTACTTATGGTGAAGGCGATCCACCTGATAACGCATCATTGTTTGCCACCAAACTAATGAACACCAGGCAAACGCTGCCACACCTGCACTTCGGCGTGTTGATGCTGGGCGATCGCCATTACGCACATTTTTGCGGCTTCGGACACACGTTAACGAGCTGGCTGCGCAAGAGCGATGCGCAAGCCTTGTTTGAAAGCGTCGCAGCAGACAACGGCGACACAAAAGCACTACACAC
>JBEBUE010000312.1:0-4084 GCA_040393485.1 Herminiimonas sp. | reverse complement strand
GGCAGGATGAGCGCATCGCCATCTGGCCAGCACCTATCAACGTGATTTACAACGATCAGGAACTGGTGCGACAGTCAGTCGCACTGGCCGCAGAATATGGGGTTAAGTGGCACACGCATTGTTCGGAAGCGGAGGTTGATCCGACGATCTACGAACAAGCCTATGGCTTGCGCCCCTTTGTCTGGATGGAGCGCAATGGACTGCTGGATCAGCATGCGACTTTTGCGCATGCGATCTGGCTGGACGATGATGAAGTAGATATCGTGTCGCATCGGCGCAGCGGTATTGCGCATAACCCGATGTCGAATGAATACCTGGCTTCCGGTGCAATGCGCCTGCGGGCCTTGAATGAGGCCGGCGCCAGTATAGGCATCGGAGCCGACGGTGCGGCCGGACATACATTCGATATGTTCCAGATCATGAAGCAAGTAATTTATGTGCAACGTCTGGCCACATTGGATCCGGTCGCGACCAATGCCTGGGACGCGTTTGCAATGGCGACACGTGGCGGGGCGCAGATGGCTGGCGTTGATGCGGGTCAATTGAGTGTTGGCAAGCTGGCTGATGTAGTCGTGGTTTCACTCGCGCGTCCTGCACTGGCGCCGTGCTTTGACATCATTGCGAGCATGGTCTATTCCGGCTCCGGTCGTGATGTAAGCCTGACCATGGTGGATGGCAAGATAGTTTACGAAGATGGGCAATTGAAAACTGCAGATGGTGAGGAAATCATGATGCAGGCGCGGACTGCCTGCAGACAACTCGTCACGCGCCTGCAAATCCCGGTGCGCGGTAGTGGTGGACAAAGTCGCCCGTTACCCGGCTAGCTTGTTTCAGGTAGTAACTGATTTGTCATGAAAAAGGCTTATCCCCGATTAAGGGATAAGCCTTTTTTATATGAGGACCGGTAATTAACTATTGGCAAATGATTCAGGGCTGAGCATCGGCTGCAGGATGTCCAGCGTATGGAAGCCATAGGAGCCGCCGTTTTTTACCTTCGCATGGTCTGCCAGGAAAAACTTCAGTGTGTGATGGACGGTGGGAAAGGCGATGTCTTCCCATGGAATGTCTTCAGGCGCAAACAGTTTGACTTCCAGGCTTTCGATCCCCGCCGCATAGTTCAGGTCGAGCAGGGTGGCGCGGTAAAACATATGTACCTGGTGCACATGCGGCACATTCAATAAGGAAAACAATTCATGTAGGCGGATATTGGCGCCGGCTTCTTCGACGGTTTCGCGGACGGCGGCGTTACTGGTGGTTTCATTGTTCTCCATGAAACCGGCCGGCAGCGTCCAGTAGCCGAGCCGTGGTTCGATCGCGCGCTTGCACAGCAGGATGCGCATATCGCCGCCTTCATCCCAGACCGGGATGGAGCCTAATACCATCTTTGGGTTCTGGTAATGAATAGCGCCGCAATTGCTGCACACATAACGCGGGCGATTGTCGCCTTCAGGAATCAGCAAAGTTACGGGATGTGCGCACTCGGAACAAAATTTCATAAAAATGACAAAACGTTGATAAGCCTGGTTATCCGGATCATTGCAGACATGATTGCAAGTGCAGAAGTGTATCACCGCATAAAGAAGCTGCAATTAAGATTGCTTTGCTTTGCGATTCCATATATACTTCATATCTTCAGACGCGGGGTGGAGCAGTCTGGCAGCTCGTCGGGCTCATAACCCGAAGGTCGTAGGTTCAAATCCTGCCCCCGCAACCAACGATATTTGCGCAGTGCCGGCCAGTCCGGCACTTTGTATTTCTGCCGTAAGGGTCCCATTCTCTGGGACTAGGCGAACATCTCCAATCAAACCTTTCAGCGCTTCTCTGGCTGCAGTCACGTCTTCAACTGCCTCAAGCTTGGCAACCATGTCACGGTATATTTCGCGTGCACGTGGCAGCATCTGCGTAGGCTCGAAACGCTCTGCAGCGCTGATTTCCTTTTTTGCTGCTTCAATGTCATTTTCTGCCTGGTGTAACGCTGCTTTGGTCGTCGTTGTGATGATGCCGGCCTTTATCGCGTTCATCAGGTTGTCTAATTCCTTCTGGGCAGTTTGAAGTCGCCGTTTTGCATTCGACGGATCTGGCTTGATCTGCTTCAGCAGTGTGCGTGCTTCGGCTTCAAATGCGCGATAGGCGTCTTCGGACAATAGGGAGTCCTTCACGCCGGCCAGCAAAATAGTCTCAATCGTACTGCGCTTCACCTTGAAGCTATTGCTGCAGACTGTTGGCCCGCGGTCTTTGTGTGTTGCGCAACCGTAATGTTGTCGTCCTTGAATGACGAAAGCACCACTACACACGCCACATTTCAACAAGCCAGAAAACAGAAACTTCGGACCGCGGCCGCCGGATCCCTTGCCGTCAGCCTTTTTGCTGGCGGTGTCACGTTTGGCCAGACGCGCACGCGATTCGCATGCATGCCAGGTGTCGTTATCAATAATCTTCAGTTCTGGCGAATCGACAATCACCCATTCAGACTGCGGGCGCATATTGCGGCGCCGACGGCCGGATATAGGGTCTTTCGTCCATGTGGTCCGATTCCATACCTGCCGACCGTTATAAATCGGGTTGCCAAGCATTCCGACGCCTTTGGTATCTGGATATATGGCCGAGTGCGCCCAAGTGCCGCCTCGAGGTGATAAAACGCCTTGCTGATTCAGTTCGTCCGCTATCTTGCGGGGACTGGCGCCAGCTGCATAGCGTTCGAACACAAAGCGAACCCATTGCGCCTGTTCTTCGTTGATAAGCCGCTTGTGGCCGGTACCGTCTGAAATACTGGTGTACCCGTAAGGCAGGCCGCCAGCGCTATAACCTTCAAGGGCTTGGCCCATCAATCCGCGGTGGGTCTTTTTCGCAAGGTCGTCCAGAAAGAATTCCGACATCAGGCCGCGCAAACCGGTTTCCATTTTGTAGCCGTCGCGTGCGGTATCGATGCCGTCGGAAACGCCGATGATGCGCACGCCGCCGAATTTCAATCGGCGCACAGTCTGAGCGCTTTCTATATGATCGCGCGATAGACGCGAAAGGTCATCGACCAGTAGCACGTCGAATACTTTTAACTCGGCGTCCTCGATCATGGCTTGATAGCCTGGACGGTCGTTCCTGGATCCTGAAATCGCTTGATCTTGATACAACGCCGGCATTGGCCAGCCCAGTCGCGAGCAGTACGTTTCGATATTGCGCAACTGATCCCGGATTGATGCTTCCCGCTGTGAATCGCTGCTAAAACGACAATATGCTGCTGTTCTCATGAGGGCATATTACCTTTTAGCTGGCTCGATTTGAACGGGGCGATTTGAACGGTCAGGCTGAAACCCGCATGGTTGCGGTGTTTTTTGCGTCAAATGCTGTTCAACGGCCTGGCGTGCCAAAATTTTAATAATCGACATCTGTGACATGTTCATTGCGCGCCACCTTTCTCTTCTTTTTCATGGCAAACAGGGGTGCAGTCCGGCGCCTCAAAGAATCCCAGTTTGCCTAGTAATGGGACAAATGGGACAGGCTTCGCATTAGCCAGCTTGAAGCCGTACCGACCAAAAAACCAAGGTGACGTGCTGAGAGGTGTGCAGCCGACTATCTCGACCGTCCCAACGATGCCGCCCCGTTCCAGATTTTCGATCGCCGGTAGGGTGATATCCATTCCGTTTATGCCGATAGTTTGTTCGGCCGCTTCGTATTCATCGCGAGTCATTCCTTTGCTTGCATGCACGAGCACAGTGCCGCGCACTTTGGTTGGCCAGCTGCGATTTTCTATATCCTTGTGACCGTTCACGATTAACCAGGCCCAGGGTTGTCGGACTGACAGTGCCTTCATGGTAGGATTCCTAAACTATTACAAGGGAGATAACTATGGCTACAGCATCGCGCGCGACAATTTCGTTTCAATACATGGAGGCAAAGGACGAAAAGCCTTCTGCTGGGTATGAAGTTACTGATGTAGGTATTGATTTGCCGCCCGGCGCGCATGTTCCGCGAGTTGGCGAATTGGTCAACATGATCCCGAGCGGTCTTGGTCAGAAGTTTCAAATGAGCGGGTATGTTGTGCTGGCTGTTAACACGGTTATTTCCCGGGATCCTAATGATCATCGAG
>JBEBUE010000311.1:0-4085 GCA_040393485.1 Herminiimonas sp. | reverse complement strand
CACTGGTACAGGTAGCCGAGACACTGGACAAGCGCTCGCAGCTAGTCAATCAAATCATTAAGGGCGTCATCGTGCCGGAATTCATCATCCTGCCGATTGCCCTAGTGCTGGTATGGTTTGCCCTCACCCGCGGTTTGCGTCCGTTAGCTGAATTGCAGCAACGCATACGCGAACGTCGCCCTGATGACTTAAGCCCGATTGACTCCGGCTATGTACCGGAAGAAATTCTGCCACTAGTCGGCTCATTGAATGACATGCTGGAACGCCTGTCGCAAAGTATCAAGATACAAAAGCGTTTCATTGCTGACGCCGCGCATCAGATGAAAACACCTCTGGCGGGCATGCGCATGCAATCAGAGCTGGCACTGCGCCAGACCGATCAGGTAGAAATCCATAAGTCGCTGGAGCAGCTGGCCAAGAGCTCCAAATCAGCGACACGCATGATCAACCAATTGCTGGCGCTGGCACGGGCCGAGAACCAGACGCCAACTACACGGCCGCTACAAGCACTGGAATTATCCGAACTGGCACGCGACACCGTACAGGAGTGGGTGCAGACTTCATTTAATAAGAAAATCGATCTCGGCTTTGAGCAGCCCGATTACCACATCATGGTGAATGGCGACGCCATTATGCTGCGCGAGTTGCTCAACAACCTGATCGACAATGCCCTCAACTACACGCCAGCCGGTGGCCACGCCACGGTACGCGTACGCGCCGATGAAGAGGCACGACTGGCCTTCCTCGAAGTCGAAGATACCGGCCCCGGCATCGCGCCGCACGAGCATAAACGCATCTTCGAGCGCTTCTATCGCATCCTCGGCAGCAACGTCGAAGGCAGCGGCCTCGGGCTGGCCATCGTGCGTGAAATTGCACAGCAACACGGCGCAGAAATCGATATCCTTAATAATCCGAACTGCACCAATCCCAAAGCACCCGGCTGCCTGATGCGCATCACGCTACCGCTGGAACAACCCGCACCATTTTTTGATGGCAGTATCTGAGATGACAGAAAGCCAGCCAGAAAACACGTCCGAGCGCGCCCGCCTGTACTGGCGACGTACGCGCAGCATGACCTTCTGGCTGATGCTGCTGTGGTTTATCGTGACTTTTTCCGCGATCTTCTTCGCCCGCCAGTTATCTGTCTATACCTTCCTCGGCTGGCCTATTTCCTTCTTCATGGCGGCGCAGGGCAGCATTCTGATTTTTGTCGCCATCATCGCGTTCTACGCTTGGCGCATGCAACGCCTGGACGATGTTTACAACAACGATAGCGAACATGAAAAATAAGTCCTTTTTCCAACGCCTGGTTCGCTACTACCTGCTGTACACAGTGGGCTTTGTATTATTCCTGTTTGGCGTCGCCATCCTCGAACACGAAGGATTTCCACGCGTCTGGATAGGCTACGTGTTTATGTTTTCTACCATCGTGGTGTACGCCACCATCGGTGTCATCAGCAGGACTTCCGATGTGCAGGAGTACTACGTCGCAGGACGCCGCGTCCCGGCATTTTTTAACGGCATGGCAACAGCAGCCGACTGGATTTCAGCCGCCAGCTTTATCAGCCTGGCCGGTGGCCTGTACTTGTGGGGCTTTGACGGACTGGCTTACATCATGGGCTGGACCGGCGGCTTCGTACTGGTTGCGCTATTGATCGCACCTTATCTGCGCAAGTTTGGGCAGTACACCATTCCCGACTATCTGGCAGCGCGTTATACCGGCCAGTACGGCAGCAATGTCGTGCGCGTCATCGCCGTCATCGCCACCATCATCGTGTCGTTCACCTATGTGGTTGCGCAGATCTACGGCGTCGGCCTGATTACGTCGCGCTTTACGGGCGTTGATTTTTCGGTCGGTATCTTCCTCGGACTTGCCAGCATCCTGGTGTGCTCTTTCCTCGGTGGCATGCGCGCAGTGACGTGGACCCAGGTGGCGCAATACATCATCCTGATCATTGCCTACATGATCCCGGTGGTATGGCTGTCGATGAAGCATACGAATATGCCAGTACCACCGATTGCCTACGGTTCCGCCATTGCACAATTGACCGAACGTGAAAAAGTCCTGATCGATGATCCGAAGGAAAAAGAAGTGCGGGCGATTTTCCGCCAGCGCGCCTATGACCTCGATGATCGCCTGGCCTCCCTGCCCGAGTCCTGGGAAAACGGTCGTGCCGAGATCCAGCACAATCTGGAAGCACTTAAGCTCGGCAATGCAGCGCTGCAGGACATCAAGCAAACCTCACGTGAACTGGCAGCTTATCCGCGCGATGCCGACGAAGCCGAACGTGTGTGGAAAGAGGAACGCGCGCTCAATCTCGAATTGGCCAAACCACCGACCAGGCACACCGAACCTTTCCCCGGCGATACCAAGGAAGCGTCAGATATCAAGCGCAATAATTTCCTCGCACTCGTCTTTTGCCTGATGCTAGGTACAGCGGCGATGCCGCATGTATTGGTGCGCTACTACACCACGCCCAGCGTCAAAGAGGCACGACATTCCGTATTCTGGACCTTGTTCCTCATCATGGCGCTATACATCACGATCCCGGCGCTGGCAGTATTGGTCAAATACGATATCTATAGTTCACTGGTAGGCACCAGTTTTTCACAACTACCGGAATGGGTGTCGTATTGGGCCAGCATCGATAAGCTGCATCCGCTGGTCAGCATCAACGACGTCAACCGGGACGGCATCGTGCAGCTGGCCGAGATCGTCATGGACGTCGATATCGTCGTTCTGGCCACACCGGAAATTGCCGGCCTGCCCTATGTGATATCCGGCTTGATTGCCGCTGGTGGACTCGCCGCGGCGCTCTCCACTGCTGACGGTTTGCTGCTCACCATATCGAATGCGCTGTCACACGACATCTATTACAAAACCGTCGATCCGGCGGCATCGACCCAAAAACGCGTCACCGTTTCCAAATTACTGTTACTGATGGTGGCACTGGTTGCAGCGTATATTGCCTCGATGAAACCGGGCGATATCCTGTCGCTGGTCGGCGCTGCTTTTTCACTGGCAGCGTCAGCCTTATTCCCGGCTTTGGTGCTGGGCGTATTCTGGAAGCGTGCCAACCAGTCAGGAGCCATCGCCGGCATGCTGATCGGTTTTTCGGTATGCGCGTACTACATGATTCATACCTTACCTGCCTTTGGCGGTTCAGCAATTGGACAATGGTTCAACATTGCACCGATTTCAGCAGGAATTTTTGGTGTTCCTGCCGGATTTTGTGCCATTATTATCGTGAGTCTGCTGACGCGCGCCCCCGATCAACGTACAGAAGACTTACTGAAACATCTGCGCTCGCCTTAAGCAGCACTCGCTCGATCTGGCATGCTTCTTGATATAGCTAGATTTCATCTCCATGAAAACTAAGAGTGAGCGACGCCATGCGAAAATTTTTCGACGAGATGTATATAGATGGCGCAAGCAACAATGTACGCGACCATTACCGTGAATTCGAAGCCTGGCTGGCGACCCAGTCGCCCAAGACGGTAGCCCGCAAACGAGCGGAAGCCGACTTGATCTTCCGCCGGGTCGGTATTACCTTCGCTGTCTATGGCAATGAAGCTGGTACCGAACGTGTGATTCCGTTCGACATCATCCCCCGCATGATCACCGCCCGTGAATGGGCGCATATGGAAGCGGGCCTGGAGCAGCGTGTACGTACGCTGAATATGTTCATCCACGACATCTACCACGACCAGAACATCGTCAAAGCCGGCATCATTCCACCCGAACAAATTTTCCGGAACGCGCAGTACCGTCCCGAAATGCAGGGCATCTCGGTCGCGTCAGATATCTACGCACACATCGCTGGCGTCGATATCGTCCGGGCCGGGCAGGGTGAGTTTTATGTACTCGAAGACAACCTGCGCGTGCCATCCGGCGTGTCCTACATGCTGGAAGACCGCAAGATGATGATGCGCCTCTTCCCCGAACTGTTCGCCAAGCATCAGGTCGCACCGGTCGCACACTACCCTGACATGTTGCTGGACAATCTGCGCTCAGTTGCACCTATCGGCGTCACCGATCCGACCGTGGTCGTGATGACACCCGGCATGTATAACTCCGCTTACTT
>JBEBUE010000310.1:0-4109 GCA_040393485.1 Herminiimonas sp. | reverse complement strand
TGGCGGCAATGCTTTCACGTGTATGCCGTCTGCCGAACCGACGCCACGATCCGGACTGACCCAGACGGCACGGCGTCCGCTTTTGCGAAAGAGCACTTTCGGCACAGACCAGACGGTTGTGCACATATTCAGCATCCAGTAAAAAACCGGATACCAAATCATCCAGAAGTAATGGCGATAAACTTTTTTGTCGTAATGCCGGTCCAGGATCATGCCGACCAATACCTGCAACAAACAGGTCGTACCAATCAGCACACCGTGCCAGCTTGGGAAAATCTCCACGCGCCACAGCGGCGGTATGTAGATGAACAGACTGAGGATATACAAGACCAGTACCGTCAACATCGTGTAGGCCCACAAGACCGACAGGTTGTATTCGATGTACACCAGCCACAGACGACGCAGATGCCAGTGACGGAAGATATATGCGTACTTGAAAATCGCCTGCACGCCACCCATCGCCCAGCGCAAACGCTGCTTCCACAAACCCTTCACTGTTTCCGGCATCAGAATCCAGCACAAGGCGCGCGGCTCGAAGCGCACGTCCCAGTGATTGGCCTGCAGCTTCCAGCTGATGTCGATATCCTCGGTCAGCATTTCCGGGCTCCAGAAGCCAACGTCCAGCAAGGCGCGGCGACGGAACATCACGACCACGCCGGAGACTGTGAACAAGCGCCCATAGATACGTTGCGTGCGTTTGATGAGGCCGACGATCGAAGAAAACTCACCGACCTGCAAACGTCCCAGCAAGGTCGAACGCGTGCGGATACGCGGATTGCCGGTCACCGCACCGAGGCGCGGGCCGGTTTCAAAATGCTTGAGCAACCACGGTATCGAATCCGGATCAAGAATGGCATCGCCATCTATGCACATCAGGAATTCACTGTTGGCGATCAATGCCGCCGTATTCAAAGCCACGGCCTTGCCCTGGTTGCGCGCCTGATGCACGACGCGCAGCTTGGGATACGTCGCGATCAATTCATCGAGAATGGCACCGGTGTTGTCCTTGCTGCCATCGTTGACGCAAATAATTTCGTAATCCGGATAGTTAAGACGCGACAAGGCATCGACCACACTGCGGATATTGTCGCCTTCATTGAAGCACGGCACGATCACTGAAACCGGTGGCGTCGATTTCAGTTCCGTCAGCGGGTTCCGATCATGCAAGCTGGTCCTCTCATAACGCAGGTAATACGTAATACCACCAATGATCCAGACGTAAGCCATGAACAATGGGTAGTAAAAAGTAAAACCGAAGAGGACGTTTTCAAATGTCATGACTTATCTCCGCGCCGGATGTGTTTCTACGGAGATTTCAGGTTTGATGACGGCTTCGTCAGGCTGGTTCGCGTGAAAGTCATCGGGGTAGTAGCCCACACCGCGTGCTCCTGCCAGACGTAACTGGCGTATTTGCGCCGCCAGCGTGGCCGAAGGGATAGGCTGACCGGTACGCCAATCCTTACTCTGCAATTCAAAGACCGTGGTACGCAATGCGCCCGGTGTTTTCTTCACTGCATCCATCAGGCGTGCCAGCCAGTCGGCAGGGTCTTTCGCACCTTCCATATAAGGCATTGCCATGATGGCGGTGTAGTCGTAAGTCGCGAGGAAGCTCGGGTAAGTCTGCGCAAACCAGTCTTCCGAATCCGGATTCAACACCGGCTCGGCATAGATATTGCGTGCCGTCATCAAGGCAGGCTGGTATTTGCGCAGAGTCGCAGCCAGTTGCAAAGTGAAGTCGTTCAGATATGCCGTTTTCTTTTGCGCCCATAAACGACGCATTTGCGGATCATTGCGCATCTCTTCCAGCGAGCCGGATAATTTCCACTGATCGCGATACACAGCTAGCGCTGCCGGGCTGGCATCTTCGTAGTCCGACAAGGTCGCATCATCATGGAATAGCACGCCATAGAACGCGGAATACTTGCCCAGGTCTTCGTAGATCTCGGTAATGGTCTGCCGTGCCAAAGGATCAAAAGGTGACAGGCGCAAATAGCGATTCTGCGACGCAGACGCAGGTGCCCCCGGCATGGTCTGTACCAGATGCGTAGCCGCCGGGTTCGTATCAGGCAGTTTGAAGGCCATCACCGGCATCCATGCAAATACCCGCACACCGCCACGCGTACGCAACTGCCATGAGACACGCGTAAACAAATCCGAGCGCACAGGCATGTGGCGATTCGGGAAATACAAGGCATCGGCAACACCATCACCGTCCGGATCGGCATAAGCCTGCAAATAAACTGTAGTCGGACGCAAGCGCACGATGCGATCCAGCAATTTCGACAAATTCGCTTCCTGCACTTCCGGATCAGGATCGTAGACGTAATCCAGATCGATATGGATCACACGCTCCAGCGGCCGTTCGACGCCGTCGTATGTCGCAGGCTGACGCAGTATTTCAGCCAGGCCATTGAGCTCCGTATCAAATACCACCAGCGTGCGACGGATGTAATTAGGATCATCTTTGGGCGTATTTGGGCCTGGTTCCAGGTTGAGCGAAATCGGCATGCCGACTTCCGCTGCAATCTGATTCGCAATCTGGCTGTTGGCACCATATGGCCACACCATTGCACGCGGGCGCTTGCCGGTTTCTTTTTCAATCAGGCTGGCGCTGCGCTCGAGGTCAGCACGTATGCGTTTGGTATAGGCCTCATCACTTTCATATTGCTTGTTCTGTGGCCAGTAAAAACGTGTAATAGCCGCCGGCATCATATTGCCCTGCGGATTACCTAGGATGCCTTTGTGCAGGCTATGCGAATGTGAGGCGACTTCGATCAGGCCCGACGCTTGCATCTCACGCACCTGATCCCAATTCACGAATGCCTTGCGTGGTGCCTTAATATCGCCAAACTGTACCGGCTGATCCTGCGGCGTCTGTATCCAGTCACCGACGATGGCGATCAGCGCAGGGAAGCCGAATTGCTTCAGCATAGGAAACACCTTGGTGTACATGCTTTCAAAGCCATCATCAAAGGTCAGCAGGATGGCTTTGTCCGGCAGCGGCTTCTTGCCCGCACGTGCATCGATGATCTGTTGCAGGCTGACCGGGTGATAACCGTTTTGATCCAGCCAACTCAGTTGCGCGATCAGATCACGCGTATCCACTGCTGTTGCTTCGGGCCAGACCTTAAAGGTTTCGCGGACGTTATCGCGTACATCGTGATAGCACAGCACACGATAGGACTGCGGCGGATCTATTCCCTGCATCGCTATCTGCAAGCGCGGCACTTCCACTCCTGCTGCTGCCTGTGCTGCTGCCAAACCAGGCAGCAAGGTAAACAGCAACATGCATAGCAGATGTCGCAAACAGTGTTCAGATGCGCGCAAGCTCGATAGCGCTGTCGCCAACAGGTTCTTCACTTAATTGCCCAATTCAAAGTCAAATATCCGTAATGACGTTTTTCCCGCACGCCGTCATACGGGTGCGTGCTGACGCCAAGGCCGTAGCCCAGGCTGAACTCATCATCTATTGACCACAGGTGGCCATACTGCAAACCGGAGGTGGTTCCGGTATGAAAGCCTTCCTGTGCATAGCGACCGGTATAGACCTGCACTTGCTGCACCATGGAGCGACGATAACGACGCCAGGTGCGCCACTCGCCCAACAGTGCAACCGTCGCTTCACGATCACTGATCGGATTGAAATACACCACGTCCCGCGCGCTGTTGCGCGAAGTGGCAAACGAAAGCACGGAATCCAGTTTGAAGATTGGGCCACTTATCCAGCGTTCCGTCCATGCGATACCGTACACATCGCGCTGATTGCCATCACTGAATTTGGTAGCGGATACTTCGGCATCAATGCTGCGCGATTCATTGAGTTGCCAGGTAACGCCTGCCAACACGCGACGACCAGTCACATTTGCGTTATATGCAGCAGCAGATAAATCATTAACGTTACTGTCAACGGCTGCGCGCGCACGCCAGTAATCGGAGAAGTACTTCACGACCTGCAGTGCAACCCCGCTTTTATTTGCGTTCTGTGTTGCCTGATTTACTTCGCCTTCGATTTACAGATCACGTACCCGGTAATCCATGCCGACGACAATACGCGTACGCGGGACGCTTGCTTCAGTCTGCAGGCGACGATCAACACTGCCGGTCTAACG
>JBEBUE010000309.1:0-4117 GCA_040393485.1 Herminiimonas sp. | reverse complement strand
GGCAAGGTGGCGGTGCTGGACGGCGGCGTGCTGGCAGTGCGCCTCAAAGTCAGCGCTGATGGCATGGTGGAGATGGCTGGCGCAGATGACTTGCCGACCGTGACGATACGCATGCAGCCATCCGATTTGCCGTTGATCATGCAGAATCGGGAGCGCGCATTTTCATACGTCAAAATCGAAGGCGATGCTGATTTCGCCAACACCATTTCGCAACTGAGCCAGTCCTTGCGCTGGGAAGCGGAAGATGACCTGAGCAAGGTGGTGGGCGATATTGCCGCCACCCGTATCGTGGCGGGTGCACATAAAGCCGTGGACACGGCCAAAGCGCTGCATCAGTCAGTCAGCGAAAACATCGCCGAATACTTTCTGGAAGAAAATCCCCTATTAATCCGTCCGCAGGCCGTCACCGGTTTTACCGCAGAAGTGACCAAATTGCGTGACGACGTGGCACGACTCGCGAAGCGAATCGAAAAGCTGAAGGGCAGTAAGCAATGATATTGAAATTTCTTCGTGTCTTGAAAATCCTCCGTGTCGCCTTGCGTTACGGACTCGATGAAATAGCCATCTCCGGCCTGGCGATTCCACGCACTGCCAAATTCATCAATCAAGTCATGTTCTGGCGCGACCTGTCGGCACCGCGTGCGATACGTTTGCGTCGTGCGCTGGAAGACCTGGGCCCCATCTTCGTTAAATTCGGCCAGGTGCTGTCGACCCGTCGTGACCTGATGCCTATCGATATTGCTGATGAGCTGGCGCGCCTGCAGGATCGCGTACCGCCGTTCTCGTCCGAGCTGGCGATCGCGCAAATCATCAAATCGCTGGGCGCACATCCGGATGTGCTGTTTGCCGATTTCGATCCGGTACCGGTGGCGTCGGCCTCGATCGCGCAAGTGCATTTCGGTCGCCTGAAAAGCGGCAAGGATGTTGCCATCAAAGTCCTGCGCCCAGGAATCAAGAAATCCATCGATGAAGATGTCGCGCTGATGCACATCCTGGCTGGTCTGGTCGAGCGCATGTGGGCAGACGGCAAACGCCTCAAGGCGAAAGAAGTCGTCGCCGAATTCGATAAATACCTGCACGACGAACTCGACCTGATGCGCGAGGCGGCCAACGGCAGCCAGTTGCGTCGTAACTTCGCGGAATCTACTTTGCTGGTGGTACCGGAAATGTTCTGGGATTACTGCTCGACGTCTGTGATCGTGATGGAGCGCATGGTCGGCGTTCCGATTTCGCAAACCGACAGATTGATCGCCGCTGGCGTCGACCTGAAAAAACTCTCGCGCGATGGCGTGGAAATTTTCTTCACGCAAGTCTTCCGCGATGGTTTCTTCCACGCCGATATGCATCCGGGCAATATCCAGGTATCAGTAGAGCCTGCGACCTTCGGTCGCTACATTGCGCTGGACTTTGGCATCGTCGGCACGCTGAACGACTTCGACAAGGATTACCTGTCGCAAAATTTCCTTGCTTTCTTCCGCCGTGATTACAAACGCGTCGCTGAAGCGCATATCGAATCTGGCTGGGCACCGAAAGAAACACGTGTCGACGAATTGGAATCAGCGGTACGCGCATGCTGTGAACCTATTTTTGACCGGCCGCTAAGTGAGATCTCATTCGGTCAGGTCTTGTTGCGTTTGTTCCAGACTTCGCGTCGTTTCAATGTTGAAGTGCAGCCGCAACTGGTGCTGCTGCAAAAAACCTTGCTCAACGTCGAAGGCCTGGGTCGTCAGCTCGATCCGGAACTGGATTTGTGGAAAACAGCCAAGCCTTATCTGGAAAACTGGATGAACGAGCAAGTTGGCTGGCGTGGCCTGTGGGAAAACCTGAAAGCCGAAGCGCCACGCTATAGCAAGTTGCTGCCGCAATTGCCGCGACTGGCGCATCAGGCGCTGACGCAAGCGTCGCAACCGCAACATGACAACACCGAACTGATCCGTCGATTGCTGGAAGAACAGAAACGCACCAATCTCTTATTGGGTGTAGCGGTGTACTTTGGCGGCGGACTTGTCGCAGGCGGGATTTTGACGCTGGTCTTCTTCACTTTTATTGGCGGATAAGCAGTAGGTTCGTCATTTCGGGAAACAGGCATGCCGAGCATCTATCGTTCCAAAGTTGATGTCTGGTTGCTGGTCGTACTCGCCTTCGCTGCTTTGGCTGCTTTATATTCAGCCGGGCAGACGATGGCCACAGGTACCACTGGGGCGATCATGGTTGCCATGCTGGTCGCCGTGGTTGGCGTCGGATTGCCTCTCTGGTTGCTGCTTTCTACCCGCTACACGCTGCTGACATCTCACCTGCTGGTGCAGAGTGGGCCATTCAAATGGCTGCTACCACTAGCCGATATCAAAAGCATCACCCCCAGCCATAATCCACTTTCCAGTCCGGCGCTGTCGCTGGATCGCCTGCGCATCGATTACGGCAATGGCGGGGTGTTGCTGATTTCGCCGCGCGATAAAGAACAGTTCCTGCACGATATTGAGGCGGCCCGTCGCGCAGTGGGCTGAGAATTTAAGGCCAGTACGGCTGCCAGCCGCGACAGTCTTGATTCTGATGCGCCATTTTTGAGAAATCAGGCGCGCTATTTGCTACAATTGCCCCGGTTTTTGTATCCACCCCTTGCAGCCGGCCTAGGACAAGATGGCGCTCCTCGAAATTCGCAATCTCATTCGTCGCTTCGGCGACAATACCGTAGTCGACAACATCAGTCTCTCGATAGAGGCGGGTGAGTTCTTTACTTTGCTCGGACCATCCGGCTGCGGTAAAACGACACTCTTGCGCATGATCGCAGGCTTCGATGTGCCTGACGCGGGGCAGATCCTGCTCGATGGCGTAGACCTGACCGGCGTACCGCCTGAGCAGCGTCCGGTGCGCACCGTATTCCAGAATTACGCCTTGTTTCCGCATATGACAGTGGGCGGCAATATTGCCTTCCCGCTGGAAATGGCGAATACACCGAAAGCCGAGATCCAGAAAAAAGTCGAAGAAGCGCTGGAAGATGTGCGCCTCACCGGTTTCGCTGCGCGTTATCCGCATGAACTGTCTGGCGGCCAGCGTCAACGCGTGTCGATTGCACGTGCACTGGTGACGCGTCCCAAGTTACTGTTGCTGGATGAACCTTTGTCGGCTCTTGACGCGCAGTTGCGCGAACAGATGCAGATCGAGCTGATTAACCTGCAAAAAGAAGTTGGCATTACCTTTATCTACGTCACGCATGATCAGGCTGAAGCACTGGCCTTGTCGCACCGGATTGCGGTGATGAATAAAGGCCAGGTCGAGCAACTCGACGAACCGACCCGTATTTACAGCTATCCGCGCAGTCGTTTCGTGGCCGACTTTATCGGTACCTGTAATTTGTTTGACGGCGTCGTGACCCGGATCAATGGCGACATGATGTGGCTGGACGTACCGGGCATGGGTGAGGTCAAGGCATTTACTTCGCCGGGTGTCGCGGTCGGCAGCAAAGGCACGATTGCCTTGCGTCCCGAGAAGACCCTGGTCAGCGCCGAGATCGTGCGCGGTGTGCCCGATGAAAATCACTTCGATGGTTATGTAAAAGAGTTGCTGTATATGGGCGGCGTAACGGTCTATATCGTCGAGACTGAAGGCGGCGTACGTATAGAAACCATGCTGGCGAATTCGGCGATAGGTCGGCCGCGCTTCTTTGAGGTCGGCGATGCGGTGGACGTTGCGTGGCGTGTCGATGCCGGGCATTTCCTGCCGGAAGTGGCTCATGTCTGACGCAGTGACACCAGTGACGGCAAAGCCAGTCGGCGATAAGGGCGGTTTGGCGCGCTGGCTGATTAGCGGGCCGCCATTGCTGTATCTGGTTTTCTTCTTTGCGGTGCCGACACTGATCATGGTGTTTGCCGCGTTCCGTTTTCCTGGTGATTATGGTGGCCTGGCGCCATTGGTAGACCAAAACGGTGCACTGGACCTGACGCTGGAAAACTTCGAGCCGTTTTTCACCAGCTTTATCTATACCTGGGTATTCCTGAAGTCGTTTTGGTACGCGATCGTGACGACGCTGGTGTGCCTAGCGATGGCATACCCGGTCGCCTTGCTGATCGCGCGCAGCCCGAAGAAATGGCGCAACCTGCTGGTTTTGCTGGTGATCCTG
>JBEBUE010000308.1:0-4122 GCA_040393485.1 Herminiimonas sp. | reverse complement strand
GGCGATATTGCCTTGCGCAGCTTTGATGTATTGCCGCAAATCGTCGGTGCGATGCAAAGCGGACAAACTGCGGTGTCGTCGGCCTTGTCGTCGCTGCACGCACAGCAGGCTGATCTGGCCAACGTGCATGAAAAAACCGCACAGCATATTGCGCAATTGCCAGGTCTGCTGTCACAGGTTTCGATACGTTTGGGCGACGAGTTGAATGCGATCCAGCATCAGGCGGAAATTCATTCGAACGTGGCGACCCGTCTGGGTCAGCTTGGTACCGTCATCGGCGAAAACTCCGGCAACATCACACGCGATGCGCTGGCTGCACGTCAATTGCAGATCGACCTGGCCAAGCATATGGCTATGCAAAATGAACGCATCAAGGGACTGGATGCGATTCCACAGGCACTGGCTAACATCAATGAAGCATTGGTACGCCAAAACGTAATGTCGCAAACCATCATCGAAGAAATGCGTAATGGTCGTCAGACCATGATCAAGGATTTGCGTCTGGAATTGCGTGAAGCGATGCGCGAACTTTCAGTGCGTAGTGACGTGAAGTAATCAAGGACGCGAACCAGCAAGCTTATGAGCAAAATACCCGATCTTCCTGACGCAGCCGTAGCGGCCGCCAATAACATCACCCCGGCTGCGGGTGATGTGGGCGTGTTGCGCGAGGCGTTGAGTGAGATCACGCGCGACCCGATGTACATCACCATGCTGCGTGCATACGGCAAGCGGCTGGTGGAAATAGTCGTTGCCGGTTTCCTGATCAATCTGTTTGGCCTGTTGCTGCCGATCTATTCGCGCCTGGTGTATGACAAGGTCATCGGCAATCACATACCGGATACTTTGTGGGCGCTGACGCTGGGCATGCTGCTCTTCCTCGCGCTGGAATTTATCTTGCGCGTGATACGTACTTTCTATATCGAGCAACTGGCGGGTAAGTTCGATATCGATTTTGATCAGGCCGTCGTCAGGAAACTGCTGGCCAACCGTGTCAGCTGGCCGGTCGGTGTGGTGCTGGCCAAGTATCGCGATATCACCAGCGCGCGTGATTTGCTGTCATCCAACTACATGTTGGTCATCATCGATTTCCCATTCCTGTTGCTGTATTTGCTGGCGATCGGATTGATAGGCGGTCCTATCGTCTGGGTGGTCCTGGTCGGAGGTGCGTTGCTGGTTGGCGCGCAATTGCTGTGCAAGATACCGGCGAATGATTATGCAAATACCGCAATGAGCGTCGGTGCGACCAAGACGGACAAACTGGCAGGGCTGGTATTCGGTATTGAAACCCTGAAAACGTCGTCGCTACAAAAACGCGTACTCGAACTGTTTGCCCGCGATGCGGAAGTTTCCGGCGTGACGCAGTCGAAAAGCCGTTTCTGGGCCTCGGTGGGCTACACCATCTCATCCAGCGGTTACACGCTGATGACGGTCGCGACACTGGTCGTCGGTGTGTATATGGTGGAAGCGAATGCCTTGACGGTCGGTGCCCTGATTGCATCGTCGATGCTGGTCGGCCGTGCTGCTTCGATGTTGTCGTCGGTGGCGATGGTGCTTGGACGTCTGGATGCATTCAAGCAGGCGCGTACCGCGTTTGAAGAATTGTTTGTCGAATCGCCGGATGCGCCTGCCACGAATGAAGTGGACAGACAGCAGATAGACGGCAAGATTCAGGTTGCCAACCTGAGCTTTAGCATCAAGCCGAATGAACCGGCGATGTTGAAGCAAATTTCCTTTGTCATCAATCAGGGTGAAAAGGTCGGCATAGTCGGACGATCCGGCTCAGGCAAGTCAACCTTGCTGCGTTGCCTGGCTGGTGTGCATGTACCGGATGCGGGGCAGGTATTGATGGATGGGATCTCGGTTGCGGCTTATCCGCAAGAAGTACGCATGCGCTCGATCGCTTACAAGCCGCAAGATCCTTTCCTGTTCGACGGTACGCTGGCGACTAACATTTTTGTGGATAACAGCATCAGTAGTGCGATTTCCCAGACGGCCTTGCATGTGTCCTGCATGGATGAGTTGCTGGCTGGTGGCCAGTTGCGACTGGATCAAATGCTGGTTGCGCCGGGTAATTTGTCAGGTGGTCAGCGTCAGATGGTGGCACTGGCGCGCGCGATTGCCACGGTGCCGAATGTATTGTTGCTGGATGAACCGACGACCGGAATTGACCAGGCGACGGAAAACAAGATTATCGAAAGACTGCTCGCATTTGTCGCCGGCCGTACGCTGGTGGTGGCAACCCACAGTCCGGTGCTGTTGAAGCAAATGGATCGCATCATCGTTATTAACGACGGCAAGATAGTTGCAGACGGCCCTCGGGCGCAAATATTGCAGTAAATATGTTTGATGGGCCGGGAAGAATTCCGGTTCTCTCTATGAAGGAACACTCAGATGGCTACCGCTCCTGTTTCCAAATCCGCTAATAACCAGCAAGCGCTGGACAAAAATGGTGCGCCTATCCGCGTAGTAACGCCGGATCAGCAGGGTAATTTCCAACTGAAGATCAGCAAGGGCGATATCGCCAAGGTGCACATCGTCGACGTCGACATGGTGCTCTACCTGAACGACGGTACCAAATTGGTGCTGGCGGGTGGTGCGATAGGCGCGATGGATGGCAGCGTGATGGTCGATTTCAGCAATGGGCGTGATAGTGCCGCCCATATGATGGATCAGGTCGGCATCATTCCGCTGCAAAAACTGGATCAGCCGCGTGTCCTGAGTACTGAACCGCGCGAATCGGATGGACGCGGCAATATGCAGGAAGATGCTTCCTACCGCCAGACCGAAGGTGCGCAAGACCTGGCCGCGCAGGCGCAGGCCGCGAATGCTGCGATCTCCGCCATCAGCAAGGCGATGGTGCAACTGGCAAACGTGGTGCAAAGCAATTCAACGCCAGTCAACAACTTCAAATCGAATTATGAAGGCCAGGCTTCAGTACAGCAGCCTTTAGTCAAACAGATACCGCAGGTATTGCCGGAACGTCCGGGCGTCACACCGCAGGAATTTGTGATCGGGCCGAATGCACCGGCGCTATCGGTGCATTTGGTGAATACCATCGGCACGACGCAGGACGGCACCATCCTGAAGGGGAGCGGTGGCAGCAGTGCATTCCAGTCGGATACGAATACCTCGAATATCGCGCAGATTGCGCCGCAGATCATTAATGCGGGCAATGATGTAACCGAAATATGGGCGAATGGTCAGGCGCCAGTGGGTGGTGCACCTGATGGCACTTTCAGCAAAATACTGAATGTGCAGATTACCGGTGACGGTAAGGTGCAGAGCCTGACCATCACGGTACCGAACCTGCCTGCGGGTATGACCATAGTAGGTGCTACCTCATTGGGTAATGGCGTTTATCAAATCGCGGTGTCACCAGACACCAAGGACTATCGTATCGAGTTGCGTTACAACACGGTGGATCCGAATGCGAACGCCCCGATACATGCGGACTTTAAGCTCAACTTTGAATTGACGGTGGTCACCACTGAGGGCATACAGGTACTCAATAGCGTACGTCAGGTAGTACTCAAGGATGCGACTACTGCAGATGACCTGAACTATGCGAATCCGGTAACAGGTGAAAGCGCGTTGGTATTGCCGGCGCAAGGTATTTCGCACATCGTGCATGCGGGAGATAACGCGGGTACCACGATATACGGCAGTAACGCGAACGACTTTTTGTACGGCGGCACCGGCAACGATATCCTCTACGGTGGCAAGGGCAATACCTATTTCGAAGGTGGCGCCGGTAACGATACGATCGTCGGTGGCGTGAACACTGGCGGGACGAATATCAATACAGTCGGCTATAAAGGCTCGACGTCAGGCGTGACGGTAGATTTGAATACTGGCAATGCGCTGGATGGATTTGGCGGTCACGATACGCTGCAGAATATCCAGAAAGTAATCGGTAGCCAATACGACGATACCTTCATCGTCGGCGCCACTACCAAGGGTGTCGATGGTGGCACTGGCGGTAGCGATACGATCGATTTTTCCGCATCGAATGCAGCAGTGACGGTGAACCTTGCGACCGGCAACGGTACCGGAGGCTACGCGCAAAATGTGACTTTCACCAGTATCGAAAATGTGGTCGGAAGCAGCTTTAGCGATACCTTT
>JBEBUE010000307.1:0-4144 GCA_040393485.1 Herminiimonas sp. | reverse complement strand
TGGTTGAAGTCCGCCAGCCCGTCGCGCCTGGAAGATGCAGAACTGCTCAGCAAATATATGGCGTCGTTCAAAGATCCGGATGCATATGCGATGTCGCACATAGGCTGGGGCTTGCAGCCGCGTGCGCAATGGTCAACGCTGGCGATGTACGATCGCGAGGCAACGATAGGCATGGATGCCCGTGCTTACGAAGGAAACTTTCTCTTTTCATTCGGCCCCAATAACGAGGCTGGCGGCAAACGTGCCACCGCCTGCCACATTGATATTCCATTGCGTAACTGCACTGTCAGGCTGGATGAAACAGTTGTCGTCGAGCGTGGCAAGGTACTGGATAACTTTCAATACTCACCGACCTGAAGGGGGAATGATATGCCTCAAGAGCTTTCCACTTATGAACGCCAGGGATTTGGCAACTCACTAGAAATCAAAGCACCGTTCGGCTTATTGATAGTCGATTTCGTCAATGGATTTGCAGATCCGCAGGCATTCGGTGGCGGCAACATCGCTGCCGCCATCAGCCGTACCGTGACCTTGCTGAAACACGCACGCCAGCAAGCCTGGCCGGTAGCTCACAGTCGTATTGTATTTGCCGATGATGCCGCAGATCGCAATATCTTTGGACTCAAAGTGCCAGGCCTGGTCGGTTTGACCGAGCACTTGCACGCCAGTGCGATTGTGCCGGAGCTGACACCGGCCTCAGGCGAAATGGTGGTCAGGAAAACCGTTCCTTCCGCTTTTTTTGGTACGTCGCTGGCGCCATGGCTAACCCAGCATGGCGTGCAAACTTTGCTGGTGGCAGGCGCGGTGACCAGTGGCTGCGTACGCGCCAGCGTGGTCGATGCGATGTCTTGGGGATTCCGGCCGTTAGTTGTATCCGATTGCGTCGGAGACCGGGCGATAGCACCACACGATGCCAATCTGTTTGATATGGCGCAAAAGTATGCGAATGTCATGCCGCTGGATGAAGCACTCAGGGCCATCGGGTAAAAATGTAGCGTTAAGCAATAAAACAGGGCAGCAGGACTGCCCTATTCTTCGATCATCTTGCGCAAGAGAAAAGATAGTGCCACACGCTCCGCTGCATTCAGCTTACCGTAAGTCGCCTCGGTAATTTGCATTGCAAGCGGCACGGAAGCACCCACCAGTTTTACCCCGCTAGCACTCAAGCTGACCAATACCTTCCTTCTGTCTTCGGAGTCATGTGACAAGACAATCAGCTTCTTCGCTTTCAGCCGTTCGATAATCCCGCGTATGGTGGCCTGGTCTATTGCCGTCACCTTCACGATGTCGCTCAACGAACTGGTTCCATGATCCCTGATCGCACACAAGGTCACGAACTGGGTCACGGTCAGTTGGGAATCAGAGATATGTTCCTGGAAAATGGCAGCATGACGCTGATATGCACGCCGCAGTAGATGGCCGATCTGATCTGCAAAGTGATACTCAGAAGTATTGGCAGTCTTGTCCATTGTGTGATTTTATCGTTGGCCTGATGTGTGAAGGTGACAAATGTTAAGAGCAATATCGGGCAATAATATAGCCAAAGCCTGATTGCTATAACCAGATTCTAAATATGTATCCGGACGTAGTCTACGCTAATCAGCGGCAGACTTTAAGCTGCGCATAGAGAAGTAATTGCTGCGGCGATTGAACCATCATGAAAGAAGCGAGCTAAACCATGTTGATCGATTTTTCAGGCATAGATGCCAGTGCCGCCTACAAATGGATGACCGCCACCATTAGTCCACGCCCGATTGCCTGGGTCTCAAGTATTGACCGGGACGGTGCATCCAACCTGGCGCCGTTCAGCTTTTTTCAAATGATCACTGGCAGGCCACCGACACTGATGATCTCCCCTTTGGCACAACGGCATGGAAAGCTAAAAGACACGGTAGAGAATATCCGCGCCACCGGTGAGTTTGTCGTCAATCTGGTGAGTTTTGAGTTGGCGGCAGCAATGAATCAAACGTCCGCCAACTTTGATCATGCGGTTGACGAGTTTGCTGCATGCGGAATTACCCCTGAGCAGAGTCAGTTCGTTAAACCGAAGCGGGTCGCACTTGCACCTGCCAGCTTTGAATGTAAACTGGCGTCCATCTCCCCTTACCCAGCCGAAAATCCGTCATGCCACATCATACTCGGTCAGGTATTGGCGATGCACATCGATGACAACTATCTCAATGCGAGCGGCCTGCCAGCGATCGAGAAATTGAACCTGATTTCTCGCATGGGTGGCGACTGGTATGGACAGACTATTTCACCCAACAACTTTGAATTGCCACGGCCCGAATAAAGCGAATAACTGCAATACCGGATGCATTATCCCTGCGTTTCCGGCAAGCGTACCGTCAGGCCATCGAGTTCGGGGGCAACGATCAATTGACAGGAAAGACGTGAGTTGGCACATGGCGCATTGACGGATGCCAACAAATCCTGCTCGGTCGCCACAGGTGGCTGTAGCTTATCTAGCCACTGTTCATCCACATAGACATGACAGGTGCCACAGACACTGGCTCCGCCACATTCGGCCTCTATGCCCGGCACGCCATTGCGTACGGCCCCTTTCATCACACTCCAGCCGGACTCAACCTCAACCACATGCTGTACGCCGCTATGTTCGATATAAGTAACGTTAGCCATTATTTCTCCACTTGAAAGTCGGCAATTGCGGATAGCACAGGGATATCCGGATCGCTCAGACGGGCAACATCAATCGCGCTACCGGCTGCAATCATTTTCTTGGCAGCCATGAAATCGGCAGGTGAATTCACGGCCTCTGCAGCACGGACACGTCCCTGGCTTAAATGGAATACAGTAAAACGCCCGCCGTCCTTGTCGCCACGCGTGACCAGTTGGTCAACATCAAATTGCATTCCTGCTATTTGTAGCTTCACATCGTATTGATCAGACCAGAACCACGGCAATTCATGTGCGGGCAATGGTCGCCCGACGATAGCCGAAGCCACGCGTTTAGCCTGCTCCATCACGTTTGGTATGCTTTCCAGCCGACAGACCCGTCCATACAGTGGTAAAGGACGGACCGTGACATCGCCGATCGCAAATACATCCCCCACGCTGCTTCTCGCATCTTGATCAACCAGTATGCCGTTCTGACAGGCGATGCCTGCGGCGTGTGCCAGCTCATCGTTAGGAATAGCACCGATGCCAACCAATATCAGGTCGCAGTCCAACGTTGCACCATCAGAAAAGCTCAGGCCAGAAATATGCCCTGCCGATCCTTCAAAGGCCGCGATCTCTTTGCCGAAATGAAAATTCACGCCCTGCTTCTGATGCAACTCGCGATAAAAGCTGGCGACCTGCGGCGAGGCCACTCGTGCCAGCAATCTCGACTCACGCTCAATGACCGTTACCGCAATACCGAGCGCGCGCGCGGCTGACGCCACTTCCAGTCCGACATAGCCGCCACCGATAATGGCGATATGACGTGCCGCAGCCAGTGCTGTACGCAAGCGTTGCGCTTGCGACAGATCACGCAAATAAAGGACGCCATCCAAATCATGTCCCGGCACTTGTAATTCACGTGCCCGGGCGCCAGTGGCCAGAATCAGATGGTCATAAGACAGCACTTCGTCATTCGCCAAGAGCACCGTTTTCTCGACATGATTGATCGCCGTGACCTTGCTGCCCAGACACAGTTTGATGGCGTTGTCGGTATAGAATTTTTCTGATTTCAGCAATACATCATCAACATCGATCGCTTCTTTCAACCATGCTTTTGACAGAGGTGGCCGCTGGTAAGGCGGAACCGGCTCCTCTCCCAATAATGTAATTGGCCCCGCATGTCCATATTGACGCAACAGCGAAGCCATATTGCCGCCACCATGCCCTGCGCCCACAATCAGCACATGTTGCAATGTATTTGCCATCTTCCACTCCATCTTGACGCTGGGTCTTGGTTATCGGCATGCTTTCGACGCCGACATTGCTACTCATAACGGCATGAGACTAGGAAATACTCAGAACTCAACAACCGAGCGTATTGACTCACCGCTCTTCATCAAGTCAAAGCCTTCGTTGATCCGATCCAGTGGCAGCGTATGCGTGATCAGGTCATCGATATTGAGTTTGCCTTCCATGTACCAGTCTACGATCTTCGGTACGTCGGTACGGCCACGTGCACCGC
>JBEBUE010000306.1:0-4170 GCA_040393485.1 Herminiimonas sp. | reverse complement strand
GGTCGAAGCTTCGTCGGCAGATATGTCGTGGAAGGCAATAGACCGCTACTCGAGAGATTATCGCGAGATGCAAACCAAGGACGGCGTGAAGTTCTACAAAACACCGGACGCCATACTGCAAACCCAACTCACTATCTGGGACGATGTCGTTGCGAAGAAAGGCGCAGACAACGCATTGTTCAAGGAAGTAGAGAAATCACAAAGAGCCTTCGCCGAACGCGCCATGAAATGGGACATGGACACCAATAACAACAGGCGCATGGCATACAACCATTACTTCGCCCGTACCGCACCAAAGAAGGCCTAAACGGCATCGATCGCGTTTCCTAAGACACCATCCAAAGTACCGGATGGTGTTTTGTTAAGCGCAGACAAACGTCGCACATGCGACTACATCCCCTGTCTTTGAATCGGAGCCTTTATGCAGAATCTTTTATTTTTCATCGACAAGGTCAGCAGTTGGGTAGGTCAATTATTTTCCTGGCTTATCGTTATTTTGACCTTTCTCATTTCGTGGGAAGTGTTCGCGCGCTACGCCCTGAACAGCCCCAATCCCTGGTCTTTTGATCTGATGATCATGGCCTACGGCACTGCCTTCATGATGGCAGGTGCATACACGCTGGCAAAAAATGGCCATGTCCGTGGCGATGTGCTCTATGGCTTCTTCCCGCCACGCCTGCAAGCCGGACTGGATCTGACCCTGTACTTTGTTTTCTTTATTCCCGGTGTCATCGCACTGGTATGGGCAGGCTATACCTACGCCGCCGAATCGCTGGCGATCAAGGAACATTCGACACTTACTGCGAATGGACCGCCGCTCTATCCGTTCAAAATGGTCATTCCGATCTCCGGCGCGCTCTTGCTAATGCAAGGCGTAGTGGAAATCATTCGCTGCATCATTTGCCTGAAAGAAGGTGAATGGCCTTCACGCGAAAAAGATGTGGAAGAAGTCGATGTCGACAAACTCAAGGCGATGGTGCACGTAAAAGATAAAGACATCGCTGAAGTCGACCAGCTCATCGTCAACAACACAGGAGGCAAGCCATGAGGAAAGAAGTCTGGTTCGGCTTATCCATCCTGATCGCAATTGTTATTGGCCTGTTCGTCCTGATGCCATCGCCGGAGCATATGACCAATGGTCATCTCGGCCTGTTAATGCTGGCACTGGTGGTGGTAGCCATCATGTTAGGTTTCCCGACTGCGTTCACGCTGATGGGTATGGGCGTGATGTTTGCCTGGTTTGCGTTTTACAGTCGGGACCCTAATCTCGCCACCCAGCAAACACTCGACCTGATGGTACAGCGTGCCTACTCGGTCATGGCCAATGACGTACTGATCTCCATCCCGCTCTTCATCTTTATGGGATATCTGGTCGAGCGAGCCAACCTGATCGAGAAGCTATTCAAGAGCCTGCATATCGCCATGGCTCGCGTACCAGGTTCACTCGCGGTCGCTACCATCGTTACCTGCGCAGTGTTCGCGACGGCAACCGGTATCGTCGGTGCCGTCGTTACGCTGATGGGCTTGCTCGCTTTACCGGCGATGTTGAAAGCCGGCTACAGTACACAGCTGTCAGCTGGTGCAATTACCGCCGGCGGCTGCCTGGGTATCCTGATCCCACCATCGGTCCTGCTAATTGTGTACGGCGCACCAGCCGGTGTATCGGTAGTTAAACTATATGCAGGCGCTTTCTTCCCTGGCATTATGCTGGCCGGCCTGTACATCGGTTACGTGATCGTGCTGGCGAAGCTCAAGCCCAGTGTCGCGCCACCGCTATCCGCAGCGGAACGACATGTGGACTTGCCGGGCTTTGCGGAAAAAATCTCCACCACGATCAGCAACAATGTGCTGCCCGGCTTACTGGGTGCACTGAAGGGACGTCGCAATGCCGATGTCTCCACCCGCACCTTGTTGCAGCAACTCGGCATCGCCTTATTACCGGCACTGGCATTCGCATTGGCTATGGGCCTGACATATCGCCTGGTGACGAGTCCGGAAGCAGCTCCGGTTGAAATTATGGAAATGGGCACAGGCGCGACAGACCTCGGCAGCGAAAGCTCGTCTCTCAACGACGGCTTCGGTGAACCACCAGCAGAAGGTGGACTCAGCGAACCGCCGACCGAAGCAGCTCCTGCTGCCAAGGCCGACGCAGCTGAAGCACCAAGCGCCGCGCCAGCGCCACCAGCCGAAACAGTCGCCGCACCGGCTGCAGCTCCCACAACCCCACATGCGAAGGCCGCACCGCAAAGCTACTGGATTGCGTTCGGCATCGGTTTCGCAGCGATGGTGGTGTTCTATGCATTCTTCACCTTCGCCCGGCTTGAAATCTTCAAGATGCTGCTGGGATCGCTGTTCCCGTTAGCCTTCATGATTCTTGCCGTACTGGGTAGCATAGTGTTTGGCCTGGCGACACCGACTGAAGCTGCAGCTATGGGTGCATTCGGTGGCATCGTGCTGGCGGCGTGTTACCGCCGCTTCAACTTCAGCATGTTGAAGGAATCGGCCTATCTGGCGACCAAAACCAGCGCGATGGTGTGCTGGCTGTTCGTCGGCTCCAGCATCTTCTCCGCATCGTTCGCTTTGCTCGGTGGGCAGGAGATTATCAATGACTGGGTACTGTCGCTGGATATGACACCACTGCAATTCATGATACTGGCGCAGATCATTATCTTCTTGCTGGGCTGGCCACTGGAATGGACGGAGATCATTGTAATCTTCATGCCTATCTTTATTCCGCTGCTGGCGCACTTCGATATAGATCCGCTGTTTTTTGGCTTGCTGGTAGCGATGAACCTGCAAACGGCGTTCCTGTCACCACCGGTGGCGATGTCGGCCTTTTATCTGAAAGGAGTGGCACCTGCGCACGTCACACTGAACCAGATCTTCCTCGGCATGATGCCCTTCATGGCGATACAGATCTTTGCGCTAATCCTGCTCTATATGTTCCCGGCCATCGGATTGTGGCTGCCGAACGTGTTGTACAACTAAGCAAACATGCAATACAAAAACGGGATGCAGCCTTAAGCTTGCATCCCGTTTTTTATTGCCACCATATCTTGCTCAGGAACAGCCGGGTGTGCGCTTCGCTGCTATCGCATTACCTGCACGACTGACTGCCTTGCGCCCCAGTTGTCCGGAAATGAATTGTCCGGCATCGACCACCATATCCAGATCGATACCCGTCTCTATGCCCAGGCCCTGCATCATATACAGCACGTCTTCTGTCGCGACGTTGCCGGTCGCACCTTTCGCATACGGACATCCACCGAGACCGGCCACGGACGCGTGGTAAATCGTGATGCCGACTTCCAGGCTCGCATAGATATTCGCCAGCGCCTGACCATAGGTATCGTGGAAGTGGCCGGATAAACGATCGATAGGAAATTCTTCGATTGCACGCTGCATCACCGTCTGTACATGGCGCGGCGTCGCCACGCCTATGGTGTCGGCGATATCAATTTCATCGCAACCCAGTTCACGCAATTGACGCACCACATCAGCCACGCTATCAGCGCTGACTTCACCCTGGTACGGACAAGCAAAGGCGCAACTCAAGGCGCCACGCAAACGCAGATTGTGCTGCTTGGCTGCTTGCGCCACATCACGGAAACGCGCGATGGATTCAGCAATCGAGCAATTGATGTTCTTTTGTGAAAAGGCTTCCGATGCGGCGGCGAAGATTACCACTTCATCGACGCCTGCTGCCAGCGCCGCTTCGAAGCCTTTCATATTCGGCACCAGGGCGGAATAGAGTGTGCCGGAGCGACGCGTGATACCGGCCATCACTTCGGACGAGGTTGCCATTTGCGGCACCCATTTCGGTGACACGAAAGACGCCGCCTCTACATTCGCGAAGCCCGCTTGCGACAGGCGATTGACCAGTTCTATCTTGGTCTCGGCGCTAATGGTTTGCTGCTCGTTTTGCAAACCGTCGCGCGGGCCGACTTCGATGATTTTGACGGATGCTGGCAGTGGCTGGGCAAGATTCAATTGAGGAACCTCAACATGGCGGTGGAAGGAAAAACGGCCGGTCGAAAGTATCAACCGGCCGCATCAATTTCAAGTATGGCTAATTACGACGGCGTTACGTCGCAACGTGCATCGATTGCCGTGCTACGGGTATGCATGCCGAGTTTTTCGAGCAGATCCTGATCGGCCATCGCTTCCGGA
>JBEBUE010000305.1:0-4174 GCA_040393485.1 Herminiimonas sp. | reverse complement strand
CGAAGCAAGAAAAGTGAGTAGCTGCCGGGCTACCCCCGGCAAACCAACTCTCTGCGAAGAGAAATACTTATTAGCGACATCAAGACGTAAGTAAACCAAACAAACAATAAAAAAGCCCGGCGAACCGGGCTTTTTAAAACATTCAAATCAAACTACTTACAACACCTCACTGGCATGATCTGCCAGGCGTGAACGCTCGCCACGCGCTAGCGTGACATGCCCACTATGACCCCAACCCTTGAAGCGATCCACAACGTAGGTCAGGCCGCTCGACCCTTCGGTCAGGTAAGGCGTATCAATCTGCGCGATGTTACCGAGACAGATGATTTTGGTGCCCGGACCTGCACGGGTGACCAGGGTTTTCATCTGTTTCGGCGTCAAGTTTTGCGCTTCGTCGATGATCAGGAACTTGTTGACGAAGGTGCGGCCGCGCATGAAGTTGAGCGACTTGATTTTGATACGTGAGCGGATCAGGTCTTGCGTTGCCGCACGACCCCATTCACCAGCATCGTTGTCGGACTTGTTCAGTACTTCCAGGTTGTCGTCGAACGCGCCCATCCATGGCGACATTTTCTCTTCCTCTGTACCAGGCAGGAAGCCGATGTCTTCACCGACCGGCACCGTGACGCGGGTGACGATGATTTCGCTATAGAGCTTGGTTTCCAGTACTTGTGCCAGGCCAGCCGCAAGCGCCAGCAAGGTTTTGCCGGTACCCGCCTGGCCCAGCAGGGTGACGAAGTCGCACTCAGGGTCCATCAACAGGTTCAGGGCGAAGTTTTGTTCACGGTTACGTGCAGTGACGCCCCATACGCTGTTTTTGGTGTGTGCATAGTCACGCAGGGTCTGAATGACAGCAGTCTTGCCATTGATTTGGCGCACCTGGCCGTAGAACGACGCTTCGCCGTTTTGCGGTTCCATGTAGACAAACTGGTTGACCAGCATTGATGGCACGACCGGACCGCTCAGACGGTAGAAGGTGTAGCCGGTACCGTGTTTGTTTTCCTGCCAGGACTCCATGCCTTTCGCATGTTTGATCCAGAAATCGTCCGGCAATTGCATGATGCCCGAGTACAGCAGGTCGGTATCTTCCAAGACGTGATCGTTCAGATACTCTTCGGCCGGCAAGCCCATCGCGCGTGCCTTGATGCGCATGTTGATGTCTTTCGATACCAACACGATGGCGCGGCCCGGATACTGGGCTTCCAGTGCACGTACTACGCCAAGGATCTGATTGTCGGCTTTGCCCATAGGCAGGCCTTCCGGCAGCGTGACGTTTTGCAGCTTGGTCTGGAAGAACAGACGGCCCTTGGCATCCTTGTTGCCCAGTTTGGATAGAGGGATACCTTCGTCGATCGCATTTTCTTCCACACCGCTGACCAGGGCATCCAGTGAACGGGATACCTGGCGTGCGCTGCGTGCGACTTCGGACATGCCTTTCTTGTGATCGTCCAGTTCTTCCAGCGTCATCATCGGCAGGTAGACGTCGTGTTCCTCGAAGCGGAACAGCGAAGTCGGATCGTGCATCAGGACGTTGGTGTCGAGTACGAACAGTTTGGTGACGCCGGATTTATCAGTCGGACGGCGCGCACCGGATTTTGGTGCCAGCGCGACGGTTTGTGCAGAGGATGCGGCGCGCGGTTTAGTAGCGGGGGCTTTGTCTGCGATTTTGGCGCGGACAGGTGCCGGGGTTGGAGCTGCTTCAGTTTTGCGTGCTACCGGTTCAATCAGCGTCAGCGATTTGACAATCTTGTCCTTATCCGCCTTCGGATAGTCTTGCGGTGACAGCAATGCGGCAGGCTTGGTCGGTAGTTTAGGCAGGGGCATCAGGACCTCGATCTAGAAAGTTTGAGAACATTTACAACAGGTACTAACGGTGAAGCAGACGCGGAAAAGCGTTGTGAGAGGAAAGAAATGGCAAAAGAAAATGCCGACGGGAGGAGGGTGTACAAATCAAAAAGTAAAAAAGCCGTTTGGGAAGGCTCATGGCCTAATCCGCAAACGGCTTTCTTAGAGAAAAATTCTTTTGAATTCAATGGGTTTTGCAAACCTAAGCAAGAGCCTTCACAAACTCCAGTACGTCATCGATGTGTCCAGGCACTTTCACTCCACGCCATTCTTTCACCAATTTGCCTGACTCGTCAATAATAAAAGTAGAGCGTTCGATACCGCGTACTTTCTTACCATACATATTTTTCATTTTCATGACATCGAACATCGTGCACAGCGTTTCGTCCGGGTCAGAAATCAGTTCAAAAGGAAGCGCCAGCTTGGCCTTGAAACTTTCGTGTGAGCGCAGGCTGTCGCGGCTGACGCCGAACACTTCGGCATTGGCAGCACGGAATTGTTCGTGCAGGTCACGGAAGTGTATGCCTTCGGTGGTGCAGCCTGGTGTGTTGTCCTTCGGGTAGAAATAAAGGACGATTTTTTTCCCTTTGTAATCAGCAAGTTGAAAGGTTTGCTCGCCAGTCATGGGCGCGGAAAAATCCGGTACGATTTTGTTCAGAGCAGAAGGGCGCTCTGCTACGGGTGTGGCTTGATCCATTTGTCTCACTTTCTCTGCCGATAGTGCAGCGCTGCAGGCGCAGGGCTGATGGTCGATCGATTTGCTGCCAGTTCGGCGTACGCATGGAAAAATACGTAATGAGCAATACGGCCGAGCACACAGATGGGGTCGAGTTTTTATCCTTCAAGCAATGAAATAATTTATTTTCATCCTTGAAACATGCGTTTCAGGCATGCGGGATGCTATTGAAAAGACAATAATTCCTCAACTTGGTTCTGTGCAAACCTTACCCGAGTGTAGTTGGCGCAGCTTGCCCTAGCCTTACAGGATGAGCGCCAGGGCGACTTTGCGGCCTTCAGCCATGAGGATGTTATAGGTGCGGCAGGCGGCCTGGTTGTCCATGCATTCGACGCCGATGCGGCGTGAGGTCAGCGACGAAGTCAGACGTGGATGGGCGAAGCGTTGCGTGGTGCCCGTGCCGAGGATGACGACATCCGGCGCGGTGGCATTGATTTGTTCGAAATTTTCGGCTGTCAGCGCGTCGAACGAAGTCACAGGCCAGGCAACCGGTTTGGTTTCAGGTAATACGACCAGGCTGTAGTTGTATGGGATTAAATTGATTTCTATGCCATTTTCGTCATACGAGGTGACGGTCTGGTATTGCTGGGTAGTGGTGCTATGTAACTTCATGGCTGGGCAGTCGAGAGTCGGAGCGGGTTTGCGCGTGTTTCCGATTAATTGGAAGGTAAAGAAGGCTTATTGTAACGTTTTCAGCTTTAAAGCAGCCTTTATCGATTGATAAAATCGCTTCCTTTCGGCAAAATGGATCTCTTTCGCGGTGCACCATTGCCACCGTCATTTTTCGCTTGTCCCCCGGGGCTTTACTCTCAGGCCTGCAGACAGTAGGGAGCAGGCGATTCAATTAGAGCTTAGTAAAGACAAGTTCTGAAATTCACAAGGAACAGTAGCTGTGCGACCGATTCAAAAATCGAAAAAACTGGATGATGTTTGCTACGACATTCGCGGCCCTGTGCTCGAGAAGGCGCGGCAAATGGAAGAAGACGGTCACAAGATTATCAAGCTGAATATAGGCAACCTCGCCGTATTCGGTTTCGATGCGCCAGACGAGATCGTGCAAGACATGATCCGCAATATGTCGAACGCCTCCGGCTACACAGATTCCAAAGGTTTGTTTGCGCCGCGTAAGGCGATCATGCATTACACGCAGGAAAAGAAAATTACCGGCGTGACCATCGATGATATTTACCTCGGTAATGGCGCGTCCGAGCTGATCGTAATGAGCATGAATGCCTTGCTCAATACCGGCGACGAAGTACTGGTGCCTTCGCCTGATTATCCGTTGTGGACGGCTGCAGTGAGTTTGTCCGGCGGCAAGCCGGTGCATTATGTCTGCGATGAGCAGGCAGACTGGTTCCCGGACATCGAAGACATCAAGAGCAAGATTAATTCGAATACCAAGGCGATTGTCGTCATCAACCCGAACAACCCGACCGGTGCCTTGTATCCGGTGGAGTTGCTGGAGCAGATCGTTGAAGTTGCACGCCAGCATCAACTGATCGTGTTTGCAGATGAAATCTACGACAAGGTGCTGTACGACGGCAATACGCACACATCGCTGGCTTCGCTGGCGGACGACGTCTTGTTCATCAC